>JAOULB010000474.1 GCA_029882235.1 Gammaproteobacteria bacterium
GATCGTCTTAGTTCTGAAGGAAAAATATCTTCCGAAACTCAGGCGATCATGAATAGCCTGTTCATGATTATTGAATTGATCTTGGCCATTTTTCTTGAGCGCAACACTAAGAAAGACAGCAAGAACTCCAGTAAACCTTCTTCACAAACAGAAAAGGATGAATCAGCGTTAAGTCATTCCGGGAGTAACGGTAAGGGGAAAAGTGAGAACAAAGACCAGGCCAAGAATACTCGTATTAAAGAAACCGTCACAATTTCCCAAGTTCTTACCTGCGATGTCTGCGCACAAGACCTCTGCGGTGTACCTTGTGTTGATCATGAAAGGCGCACCAAGATCGATATTGTATTCGAGAAAGTCATTGATCATGTGGATGCTGAAGTCAAACGTTGTCCGGCCTGTAATGCTATGGTAAAAGGTTTATTTCCCTCAGATAGGCACGGTCCTTTACAGTACGGTGATGGCTTAAAGGCTTTTGTGATTAATTTGCTGGTCGGCCAGGTGGTTGCATTGAACCGGGTACAAAAGCTGGTGAAATCGATGATCGGCGTGGTGATCGCTGAGGCCAGCTTACTCAAGTTTGTCCTTCGTCTCCACCAGGCATTGGCAACCTGGGAGCATCAGGCTGCAGAGTTGATGCTCAACGCACCGGCAATCAACGTAGACGAAACATCTTTCAGGGTTAATACGAAAAACCACTGGATCCACGTCTATTCTTCAGGGGACGTTACCCTCAAGTTTCTGCACCGAAATCGGGGTAAAGCCGCCATTGACGAAATCAACATCATTCCACGCTATGGGGGCGCCATCATACATGACTGCTGGTCATCCTATTTATCGTACCATGACTGTAATCACGGGTTGTGTGGTTCACATTTGTTGCGTGAACTGACCTTTATCGTTGACACGAATGGCTATGCCTGGGCACGCAACATGAAACGCCTGCTGCAGGAAACTTGCAAAGAAGTCTCTGACAGCGCGGAAAAGCGATTGAGCGATAAGGCGTTAGCCAATCTACAGAAACGCTACCGGAATATTTTAACGCGCGGAGAAAAAGAACTGCCGGTCATTCCACCCAGGCCCAGCGGCAAACGCGGTAAACTCGCCAAATCTGATGCGCACAACCTCTGGGAGCGACTGAAAATTTATGAAGCAGCGGTACTGCTGTTTGCAAAAGACCCGCATGTGGCATTCACCAATAACAGAGCAGAACGGGATTTGAGAATGTCAAAAGTCAAACAAAAGGTTTCGGGCTGTTTTAGAACCAGCGAATATGCACATGCGTATTGCCGAATTTCTAGCTATCTGCAATCTATGGCCAACAAGGGTTATAACCCATTAATCGCCATTCAAATTGCATTGGCAGGTAAAGCTCATGAAACATGGGGTGAGTAGTTACATGAAAAGTATGAAATTTTTGTATTAACCTTTATTCCTTAAGTCATGCAAGCAGTTACCCACACGGGTAATTTCTTATGTGGTAGAGGCAAGCGATTATTCCACATTGGCAATTAATAATTAAATTTTCAGAAAAT
>JAOULB010000143.1 GCA_029882235.1 Gammaproteobacteria bacterium
AATTTTAATGGTACTGATAAACTTTGGTTTATTGTTGGAGTAGACCGATATGAAAATAATAAATACATTGTTAACCCAATGTGGCTCGGTATAGTTAATATTATTCAATGATCAAATATAGCCTAAGGTAAAAGGGGACGGAGGGATTAAATAATGAACAATTCTGCTAAACGGTTAATAAATTATTTCTACGTGCCGTTTTCTCTCATAATTTTACTTTTTTCCTTGATGCCGACTACCCGTGCTAACGAATATAGTGATTCATACAGCACAGACATCAAGAAATTCTGGGAAGTTTGGAAACAAGAAAAGAAAATTTTTACTTCCTGCCAAACCCCTGAGAAATCAAAAAGATTCCTCGTTAATACGCTAGAAATATCTGGCAATACGGAAGTTAGCGAAGCCAACCATGAAGTTATCGAGAAAGTCATCTTGAAAAACCCTACATGCTTACTCGATACTGTAATAACTCTCCCGATAGAGTCTCAAATGAAATTAACGAATTTGTTTTTTGTTCGGCCTCTCTATCACAACATCAATGACATTGAGAGTTCCTTGAACAAAGCATGGAACAAAAAGAAATACCGTCACATTAAATCAGAGTTCATTCGCTTAAAGAAAAATATTTATACAAAATAATTCAATCTCCATTAACGTCTGGATAATCAAATGAAGTTTTCTATCTTATTGATATGCATTTTTCTTTCTGCTTGTGCCTTTTATCCTGCTGTTGATAACAATCATACGCCAAAATGCAATTTGATTACAAAGAGGCTAACACTGGATGTTGAAGGTGATCCGTCGCTTATTAACTCTTCAAAAAGCCCCCAGGATGCAATGGCTATCATTACAGCAACAGTTGCTGTTGGCGCAGTCACTGCTGTTATCTCGGGTTCGATTGTTCTGGTAGGTAATGCCATACACTGGATAGAACAAGAAGGCACCTGCGATGACGGCATTATCAAAAGAGCGATTCGTGAGCTTAATGAGTCATTACAGCCATCGGGTGCTGTGCTGGATGAAGATCAGGATGAGTTTTAACTTAATCCAGACGTCAGGGCACGTTATTTTGTGCTATATACTTTATACGATGCTCTGGCAAAACCACTTTTAATTTACCAACGCAAGGGAAAGGAACTTCTACGTGAATAACTCTAAAGAGCCATTTAGTCTCATCAGAGGTTACTCTTTTACTTTTGAATACAAGGGTCACAGAATTAAGGCATGGTTCAGTGCGTTAACCGGCGCTGAAAAAGTATTTGTTGATGGTGAGTTAGTCTCATCGCAGAGAAATTTTAAACGAGACACAAAAAATACATTTATTCTTGACGAAGAGGAATATTCTACTTCCTTGAGCGTCACAAGCATTATCAAAGGTCCTTTTACATGTGAACTTTTAAAAAAAGGCATTCCAGTAAAACGTCAGCATTTAATTTTTCCAGTATCAAGTTCATCTAATACAAAAGTCATAATGCGCTTTTTGTTCTATTTATTACTTGGCGTGGGATTTGGCATTACTCAAACACATTTACATTGGCCAATGTGGTATGCGGTTATATTCATTGGGATAATATTTGTAATAGGTTTAGCTAACAGAAAAAAACATATGCCTATAATCAAAGAAGAGTCATGTGATTAAGAAATCAAGGGGCAAGAACCTCAGTTAATGAGCTCGTCCCACTGTAGAACCCCTTCGGGTTTCATTCAGCATTACTTCGCTAACGCTCAGGTCGCCCGGACAAGACCGGACTTAAAATCCAGTTCGCGATAACGAATCAATTTAACAGAAACAACCACCGACAGAGCAATCTGGATTCCGGTATACACCGGAATGACAAAACATTACGCTAACTGATCATCTGCCACATGATACTTCGGATCTTCCATCACATTCACCTCAACCAGATCACCTGCCTTCTTCAACAACTCTCGACACTCTATAGTTAAATGTCGCAGATGGAGTTTTTTACCGGCTTTGATATATCTTTCCGCCAGGTTGTCGATGGCTTCAATGGCAGAGTGATCGGCGACGCGTGAGTTCTGGAATTCGATGATGACGTCATCGGGATCATCTTCAGGACTGAATAACTCAAGGAAGTTTTTTACTGAGCCAAAAAACAGGGGGCCATTTAACTCATAGATTTTTGAGCCTTTTTCGTCAACGTAGCTTTTTACATTGATGTGTTTGGCATGTTCCCAGGCAAAGGCCAGTGCGGAAACGATCACACCCACGACGACGGCAACAGCCAGATCGGTTGCGACGGTGACTCCGGATACCAGTATCAATACAAAGGCATCGGTACGCGGGATTTTGCCCATGATACGCAGGCTGGACCATTCAAAGGTGCCGAGCACGACCATAAACATCACCCCAACAAGTGCAGCCATGGGAATGACTTCAATCAAACTGGAGGCAAACAGGATAAAAGCGAGTAAGAACAGTGCTGCTGATATTCCTGACAGACGTTGGCGGCCACCTGAATTCACATTAATCATACTTTGTCCAATCATGGCGCAACCACCCATACCCCCAAAGAATCCTGTTACGGTATTGGCAATGCCCTGGCCAACACATTCGCGGTTACCACGACCACGCGTATTGGTAACGTCATCGATTAAACTCAGCGTCAGCAGAGATTCAATTAAACCCACTGCAGCGAGAATAATGGAGTAAGGAAAGATGATCATCAGGGTTTCGAAATTAAACGGTACGGCGGGGATATTAAAACTGGGGAAGCTGCCTTTAATCGAGGCAAGGTCACCGACGGTATTGGTATTTACATCGAGCAGGATCACAATCAGGGTCACGACAATAATTGCGGCCAATGAAGAAGGAAAAGAGCCTGTCAATTTAGGTAGATAGTGAATAATGAACATGGTCAACATCACCAGTCCGGCAAATAGCATCAGCGGAGTGCCTGTCATCCATTCGCGTCCTCCGCCTTCAGCTGGGATCTGAAAATTCTGTAGCTGGGCCAGAAAGATGACAATCGCTAAACCGTTAACAAATCCCAGCATGACGGGATACGGCACCATGCGAATATATTTTCCCAGACGCAGAAAGCCAGCGCCGATTTGCAGTAGCCCTGTCAACACAACAGCGGCAAACAGGTATTGCACACCATGTTGTGCGACCAGCGCGACCATGACCACGGCCATGGCGCCGGTTGCACCGGAGATCATGCCGGGGCGTCCACCAAATATTGAGGCTAACAGACCGACCATAAAGGCCGCATAGAGTCCGACCAGTGGTTCGACTCCGGCGACAAAGGCAAAGGCAACCGCTTCGGGCACCAGGGCCAGCGCCACGGTCAGGCCAGAAAGAATTTCATTTTGGAAACAGGCGCGATTGGCGCAACCCAGTTGAAACATGATGTACCTCGAAAATTCTGCGGAACAAAAAGTCGGGCAGTCTAACAGACCCTAGTTGATTCTCAATAGGCTAGCGGCTGAATTTGAGTAAACTTCTGTATAAACTGTAAAATACTGGTTTTTACTATGTAGCGCATTCAATGCCACTCGCTGATGATGGTACACTTATATATACGATGTCATTCCTAAATCCCATCAATGAACAGGATCAGCAGCTCGTCATCGAGAGAACAAAGCAGTGTATTTCGATAGCCAGTGCTCACTACCAGCAGATCTTCCCTGATATCGCAATCATGTTCGATCTTACTGGCCGTGCGGCAGGGATGTATAGACGAATTTCAGACCAGCGCCTGATTCGCTATAACCCGTATGTGTTTGCCAAATACTTCCAGCATAATCTGGCGAATACAATTCCTCACGAAGTCGCACATTACATTACTGATGTGATTTATGGCTTAAAGAATATTCGTCCTCATGGGAAAGAATGGAAGTCGGTTATGGCTATGTTTGGCGTCGAAGCAAAGGTGACCTGCTCGTACGACTTAACAGGTATTCCGACCAGAAGACATCGACGCTTTGATTATCGTTGCGACTGTCGCACATACGAAATCACCACGCGAAGACACAATATGATCTTGCGTGGTGATTCGATTTATTACTGCAAAAACTGTCAGGTGGCGATTAGTCAGTACGACTTGTAATTTCAACCAGGTGATAGCCAAACTGGGTCTGAATTGGGCCATGCACAACATTTGTAGCTGCTGAAAAAACCACTTCATCAAATTCTTTGACCATTTGACCGGGACCAAATTCTCCCAGTTCACCACCTCTTGAACCTGATGGACAGTTGGAAAATTCTTTGGCGACGTCGGCAAAGTCTTCGCCTGCTTCAATTTTTTTCTTTAACTCTTCACACTGCTCTTCGCTATCAACCAGTATATGTCGTGCGCTTGCGCTTGCCATATTTGCTTCTCCTGCTTATTTGAAGGATTTAATTTAAATTCAGACAGGCTTTATACCACATTACGGAACTACGCAGAAGACGCGCGCTGTAATAATTGAATTATCCCTTCTTCAAACTGTTTTTTATTGCGATAGAGTTTATCAAATTCCTCGACAGGAAGAGGCTTGCTTAATAAAAACCCCTGTGCTGACGAACAACGCATCGCGCTTAAAAAGTGTAACTGTTCGGTGGTTTCAACACCTTCTGCAACCACATCCAGTTTTAAATTATGCGCAAGGCTAATTAATGCAGTAACGATGGCTCGATTATGACGCTTTTCAATCATATCCTTAACAAAGAACCGATCGATCTTGATGGTATCAATTGGGAGACGGCATAGATAATCCAGTGATGAAAACCCAGTGCCAAAATCGTCCAATGAAATACTGACGCCTAACTCTTTTAAATCCTCTAACCAGTCTATGCTGCCGGCCAGATCATCAATCAGACAACTCTCTGTCAATTCCAGCTCAAGCCAAATCGGATCAATACCTGTTTCACTTAAAGCACGTTTCACAATCTTGATAAAATCAAATTGGCGTAGCTGCATATTCGAAACATTGACCGCAACTTTCACTGGCGTCAGCCCCTCATCCTGCCAGTTGCGCACCATTTGGCAGGATTGTCTTAACACCCACTCACCAACTTCCGCGATCAAACCTGTTTCTTCTAACAACGGTATAAACCGATCAGGCATAATCAGACCTTCTTCAGGATGCTTCCAGCGCAACAGCGCTTCCATCCCTGTTAAGGTACAGTCATTGAGATTAATTTTAGGCTGCAGGTATATCAGGAACTGATCATTATCCAGCGCATTACGTAAATCACTTTCAAAATTAAATGCCTTCGTTCCTGATTGCTGCATATCTGCCGAATAGAACATGTAATTATTACGTCCACGCTCCTTGGCTCTGTACATGGCGACGTCTGCTTTTTTAATCAGTGTCTGCGCATTATCATCCTGGAACGGATACACAGAAATACCAATACTACAGGTCATCTGAACTTCACGATCATTTAATTCAAACGGTTTGGCAAAATAACTCACAATACGTTGTGCAATCTCAGTCACTCTATTTATATTCTGTAATCCTTCCAGCAGAATTGTAAATTCATCACCGGATATGCGTGCGACCGTATCACTTTCGCGAGCACTATCACGTAAACGTTGTGCAACTTGAAACAGCAGCTGATCACCATACTCATGGCCAAGATTGTCATTAATCTGTTTGAATCGATCCAGATCAATAAACATCAGTGCAACAAGACGTTTTTCACGACTAGCGAAAGTTAGAGCATGCTCCAGACGATCAATAAAAAGGAATCGATTGGGTAAGCCTGTCAGACCATCATGAAAGGCATGAAAACGCATTTTTTCAGCCGCCTTGTTCTGCTCAAGATTAAACTGATTAATAATTTTATCTGCATGTCTGACAACAAAAAAAAGTATAAAGAACAGGCCTGATAAAACCCCAAGCACACCACTGATTACATTACTTTGTGTTGAGCTGATTTCATTAATCAACGGGGTCACATCCTTATAGACCTCAAACACACCTTCGATATTTGCACCTGCATGTCGTCTGATTGGAATATAACTGGATAGAATATTTCTGTTTTCAATAAGCTCTTTCCTGGCATAAATACTATCGCGGTACGATAATTTACTAATCACCTTTCCCTCAAGAGCGGCTTTAAAAGATGGGCTATTCTTCTTT
>JAOULB010000144.1 GCA_029882235.1 Gammaproteobacteria bacterium
AAGGCAACGAGAGTGGTGGCGGCATCGGAGCTCCCTCCTCCCAGACCACCGCCCATGGGCAGTCGTTTAATCAGATTAATCTCCACGCCTGTCTCGGTATTTGTGTGTTGCTGTAATAATTTCGCCGCTCGGACAACCAGATCGTCTGCTGGCATCACGCCCGGGATGTCATTGATGCGCATGATCTGACCATCATTGCGCGGCACAAATTCCAGCGTATCGCCATAGTCGAGAAACTGAAATACCGTTTGTAGCAGGTGATAACCATCGGCCCGCTGGCCGGTGATATGTAAAAACAGATTGAGTTTTGCTGGCGCTGGCCATTGTTGATGACTGGTCATTTGTGCACTCATATATGCTGAATCATATGTTGCGGGCCAGTGAAGAACAAGCGATCGAAGTTTAACCTTCTTCCATGAATGGATTGTCTTCTGATGGTAATCCCAGCTCCCACTTGTCAATGACAACCCGAACATCCAGATCGTGTTTGCGGGCAAAGATTTTTGTCGGTAAAACCAGTCCCTTGACCACATCATAGCGACGATAATGCACATTCCAGTCTGATTGTTGTAAGGATTTTAATCGACCTGTTTTATCGAGCTGCGTTTTATTTTTTGCGTTAGGTGCTGGTAAACCTAACATCCAGTAACGTAATTCTGAAACTGGCATTTTTACCCCGGTTCGATCATAAAGTAGCTGGTCGACATCGCTGGCCGTGTAATGCTGATCATCCGAGTTGGATAACACAGCCTGGGAAGAATCACCTTTTAGCTGCACCTGACCGGCACCAAAGGGGCCATGTAAGCGAATCCTGTATTCATCGGCCTGTTGCAGCCAGAGTAAATTGACATGCCAGGACTCAACACCATTTTTGATAGCAACACGACCTGAAACAAACCAGTGGTTTAAATCAGACAACTCCTGTTGTCGATCATGCCAGGATGTTTCAGAAGGTAGTTGGGGAGTTGTACTACATGCTGCGAGTAACAGCGCCGTAAGGGCGAAGGCCAGATTCTTCATTCACTAAAACGTTTAATCACATCGAGCAGAATCTTGTGTTCGGGTGTCTCTTTTAAAGCCTCATCCCAGACATCTCGAGCGCCCTCTTTATCACCGATCACCCACATCACTTCACCAAGATGCGCGGCGATTTCAGCATCTTTGTGCATGGAAAATGCCTTACGTAAAAATTTCAGTGATTCTTTGTAGCGACCCTGTCGATAATAGGCCCAGCCCATGCTATCGATAATTGCCGCATCGGTTGAATTTAACTGATAGGCACGTTCGATATATTTAACACCCTCTGCGATCTGATCAGTTCGATCAATCAGGGTATAACCCAGTGCATTCAACGCCTGAGCATTGTTTGGTTGACGTATAGTGATTTCTTTTAAGTCCTGTACGGCTATATCAGTGCGATCCATTTTTTCAGCCGTCATTGCCCGAGCATAGAGGAGCTCTATATTATCCGGCAGCTCTGCCAAAGCCTCAGTATAAATATTAAAGGCTTCTTCATATTGTTTGTCGTTACGAAGTATTTCACCTTCAGCAAGATAAAGCCGTAATTGAACATCGGCTGTTTTGGCTTCAATATTTTTTAGCTGGCGTCGTGCATCTTCGACTTTTCCAGATTGTGCAGTAAGAACTGAAATGCGAATCTGCGCATCGATATTTCTATCGCCATAAGTTACTGCACTATAGTACTCAATGGCCTTGTCATTATGGTTCTCTTTTTCTTCAATTTGACCAAGATAGTAGTTGGCTTCATTGGTGCGCATCTCAAGATCAATCAGATTTTTGAAGTGTTCCCGGGCATCATCCTGATCATTGAGTTGCAGGGACAACAAACCTAAAGCATATAAGGCATCACCGCGCGTTGCTTTGTCTGGGTGATCAAGCAAATGGCGAAAATGTTTACGTGCTGTGGAAAACTGTTTTTCATCAACCAGCTTACGTGCATAAAAAAGACGTAAGTCATGATTGTCAGGAATATTCTGAACCACCGCATCCAGTTTCTGCAGGACTTCCTTATCTCGACCCTGCCGCGACATAATATTTGCCAATAAAATATGCGCCTTTGCCCAGTCTTGTTTAAGCGATATGGCCTTATTTATCGCCTTTTCAGCTTTATCATAATCACCAACAAGCATGGCCAGATGGCTATAGGCATACAGTGCATGTATGTTTTTCTGGCGTTTTGCCACCAGCTTTTCCATGACTTTCAGGGCAGACTGTTTATCTCGCTCTTTACTTAATAGCGAGGTAATCAACATATAGCTGTGTTGCTCATCACCATTGTTGCCATCAGCAATGACCATCTCAAAATGTTCCAGCGCCTCATCGGCTTTACCATTTCGCACCAACAGGGCCGCCATGACCTGACGTGCGTCCAGACTCAGCGGTGACAGTTCGGTCCACAAACGTGCCGCCTTTAAGGCATGCTTACTATCGCGGGCATACACCGCAACACGGGCTGCGCGCTCGGCAATCTCCGGATCACGTGAAATCTCTGCTGCTTCGAGATAATTCTTTACTGCGACCTTTAACATGCCTCGCTGACCCGCAATCTCAGCGGCCATTAATTTTTCCAGCAACACGGCGGTGGTGTTACGCTGATAGACAGGACCGAATTGAGCTGGCTTTGTCTTTTGCTGAGCAGATTTTTGCGGCTTAGATGAAGATTTTTGTTCAGCTAAGTTGATGAGTAGTCTAGAATTCTCCACCTGCAGTTGGGCCACTTTTGGTCCAGTTGCCACAGATTCGGAGTTGTGAATGATGATACTGTCAGCTGCATAGGCCGTTAAGCCAGCAATAGACAGAGCACCACCAATAATCATGTATTTTTTAAGGATATTCATTAGATTAAAACTCGATCAGACATTCGCACCATACATCTTTATTAACTATAACCAACTTTGCAGGAAATTCCCCTTATAATAGGTACATTGGTCTTATTTGACCGAGATTTCAAGCAATTACACGAAGAAAGACACATATTTTGGCAGAATCACACGTGACACTACTGGCATTAGGCATAAACCACAAAACCGCCCCCGTCGAAATCCGGGAAAAGGTGGTATTTGCCCCAGAAAAACTGAGTACTGCACTCAGGGAATTGCTCAGCAACCAGGCTGTGAATGAAGCTGCTATTTTATCTACCTGTAATCGTACTGAATTATATTGCAGTGTGGCGACGGGAAACAGTGACCCACTTATCGATTGGATTAGTCGCTATCACAGCCTCGAACTGAACGATGTCGCGCCCTACACCTATTCATATTCCGATCAGGCCGCCGTGCAGCATATTTTGCGTGTCGCCAGTGGGCTGGATTCACTGGTGCTGGGCGAGCCACAAATCCTGGGACAGATCAAAGATGCCTATACCTGGGCCAATGATGCCGGTGCCATCGGTCAACAACTCAATCGCCTGTTCCAGCATACCTTTTCCGTGGCAAAACAGATTCGTACCGATACCGCTATTGGCAGTAATCCGGTCTCGGTTGCCTTTGCGGCAGTAACATTAAGCAAACAAATTTTTACCAGTCTTGATCAACATACAGCCCTTTTGATTGGTGCTGGCGAAACTATTGAGCTGGTGGCCCGGCATTTATCCGAACAAGGCATAAAAAAAATCATTGTCGCCAATAGGACGGCCGAACGCGCCCAGCTGCTTGCCAGTCAGTTTAATGGTGAGGCGATCACGCTTGCCGAAATGCCTGATCGATTAAAGGAAGCTGACATCGTCATTTCTTCGACCGCCAGTCAGCTACCCATACTTGGCAAAGGTGCCGTTGAAAGCGCATTAAAACAGCGTAAGCACCGCCCCATCTTTATGGTTGATATCGCTGTGCCACGAGATATTGAAGCTGAAGTCGGCACATTAAATGATGTCTATCTCTACACCGTTGATGATCTACATGAAGTAATCGAAGAAGGTCGTAAATCGCGCGAAGCTGCCGCCGAAGAAGCGGAAGAAATTATTGATAATCAGGTCGAACACTTCATGGGCTGGTTACGTTCACTCGATTCGGTTGATGCCATTCGCAGTTATCGCTCTCAGGCCGAACTGACACGCGACGCCTGTGTCAAACAGGCTGAACGCCAATTGGCGGCAGGCAAAGACCCCGAAGCCGTGATGAAAGAACTGGCACGTACCCTGACGAATAAACTCATCCATGAACCCACCGTACATATGAATCGTGCAGCATTTGAAGGACGCAAAGATATCCTTGATGCTGCCGAAGAACTCTTTAACCTCAAAGACAACGACTAATAATAAATTATAATGAAAGCCTCACTCCAAAATAAACTGGAATCACTCAGCGATCGCCTCGAAGAAATAAGCCACCTGCTTGCAGACCCAGGTGTCATTGGTGATCAACACAAATTCCGTAGCCTGTCACAGGAATATGCCCAACTTGATCCGGTTGTTGCTGTCTTTAAAAAATATCAGAAAACATTAAGCAACCTCGCGGAAGCCAAGCGCATGCAACAGGACAGCGATGCCGACATGCGCGAAATGGCTGAAGAAGAAATCAAGGCGGCAGAAAAAGATAAAGCCGAGTTAGAAGACCAGTTACAAATCCTCATGCTGCCGGTTGACCCGAATGATAATAGAAACATCTTCCTCGAAATTCGTGCCGGTACCGGTGGTGATGAAGCCGCCATCTTTGCGGGTAACCTGTTCCGCATGTATTCCAAATATGCTGAACTGCGTAAATGGAAAATCGAAGTCATCAGTGCCAATGAAGGTGAGCATGGTGGTTATAAAGAAGTCATCAGCCGTATCGTCGGTGATGGTGCATACTCACGCTTAAAATTTGAATCTGGTGCGCATCGTGTACAACGTGTCCCCGAAACCGAGTCACAGGGACGCATCCACACCTCTGCCTGCACCGTGGCTATATTGCCCGAAGCGGATGAAGTGGGCGAAGTCGATATTAATCCGGCCGATCTAAAAGTCGATACCTTCCGCGCCTCCGGTGCCGGTGGCCAGCACGTTAACAAAACAGATTCGGCAATACGTATCACCCACCTCCCCAGTGGCATCGTGGTTGAATGTCAGGACGAACGTTCACAACACAAAAACCGTGCCCGTGCCATGAGCCTGTTGTCTTCTAAGTTGCTTAGCATTGAGCAGGACAAACAGCAGGCTGAGCAGGCGCAGAACCGACGCCAACTTGTTGGTAGTGGTGATCGTTCTGAGCGTATTCGTACTTATAACTATCCGCAGGGGCGTGTGACTGATCATCGGATTAATCTGACGCTTTATAAACTCGATGAGATTATGGAGGGTCAGGTGGATGAGGTTATTGAGCCATTGATACATGAGCATCAGGCGGATTTGTTGGCTGCCATGGGTGACGAATAACCTTCCCCCTCCTCCCAGGAGGGGGTTAGGGGGTGGTGACCTAATCAGGGTTCTTCGCCTTTTTCCTTTTGTTTTGATTCGCTAACGCGAGATGGATCTTAAGTCCGGTCTCGGCCGGACGGCCTTAATTGTCATTCCGGCGAATGCCGGAATCCAGTTATAGATTAGCGGTTGTTTCTCTTAATTTGAATCGCTATCGCGATGATGGATCTTAAGTCCGGTCTCGGCCGGACAACCTTAATTGTCATTCCGGCGGATGCCTACATGGATGTAGGGAGTAGAGCGACGCAGGATGCCAAAGCCGAGGCCGGAATCCAGTTATAGATTAGCGGTTGTTTCTTTTAATTCGATTCGCTAACGCGAACTGGATTTTAAGTCCGGTCTCGGCCGGACGGCCGAGTTACTTTCTCTTGCTTGTCCAAGAGAAAGTAACCAAAGAGAAGACACCCCTGAGCTGGCGCAAGCATGTTGTGATGATTAGTTTTCAGGGAGGAAACTCACAGATGGGGCTCCTGCCCCACTGTGAGTTGGCCGCGTCCTTGCGGCCACTGATTTATAAAACTGCCTGAAAACCAAACAGCACAACGCGCCATCTAAGGGGATTGATCCCACCACTAACGCTCACTGATTAAAAATTGAGCACGCAACTCCTTAGAAAAACATTCAAGCCCACTAAAAAATGATAAGCTGTTGATTATAT
>JAOULB010000145.1 GCA_029882235.1 Gammaproteobacteria bacterium
CTTACCGCGTGCCGCTTCACGTCCCATGCGCGATCCGGTTGAGCGTGGCAGCATGCCATATTCAGCCGTCACCCAGCCCTGTCCTTTACCGCGTAAAAATCCGGGGACTTTGTTTTCCACTGATGCAGTACAGATGACTTTGGTATCTCCAAACTCAACCAGCACAGAGCCTTCGGCGTGTTTGGTGTAGTTGCGGGTGAGACGAATTTCGCGAATTTGTTCGGGGGAACGGCCACTGGGACGCATAGTGATTCCTTATATATAGCTCAATGAAGGTGAAGGATTATAACGCCCAATATGCGGACGGTCATTAGATAATCGGCTTGTGGATCACACCAGGACGATTTTTTAACTGTAAGGACATGATCTGCAGAGCAATGGCACTGACGTTATCACTTTCAGGGTGATTAATTTTTTCTGCAGTTTCAGCCAGATCACTTAAGGCATCGGATAACTTGCCCTGATAAATGGTTTTACTGAGCTGGTTTTCACTTAAGGGTTCCCATAGTCCATCCGAGCAAAGCATAACAATGTCACCGATCTTTAATCTGATTTCTTTATTTACAGTTGGGATAGGGGTGTTGTCCGTCATACCAAGGCAACGTGTTACCACATTACGTAAGGGATGATCGTTCAGGTTTTCAGCATTGAGTTGGCCACCCTGGACCAGATTTTCAACCACGGAATGATCCTGACTACGAAGCTCTAATTTCAGTCCGCGGAACAGATAAAAACGACTATCGCCGACATGGGTCCACCACAAGGATTCATTTTGTAATAAACAGATTACTGCAGTCGTACCAGGTGTGATCGGTGGTGACTGGTTTTTACCGGCACTCATAATTGCCTGGTGTGCGTTTATCACCAGTTCGTTTAATAACTTGTTTGGATTTTCTATTGGGAAAGACTGTTTATTAAAGTCTTCAGTCACCGAATCGATCAACACCTGCGCGGCCAGTTCACCACCGGGACGACCACCCAGCCCATCACCAAGTACGAGTAAGACACAATCATCTTTTTCAATAATTGTAGTGCGATCCTGATTCTTTTCTCGGTTGCCAACGCGGCTGACCTGATGCGCGATATACTGCATATTAATTATCTTGTGAAAGTTCCGTTTCTGTTAAAGGTTCTGATTCGCGTGCGGGCATCAGGCTGAGTAATTCATCGACACTTTGAGGGCGAGACATGGGATCAACTTCCATTGCCTTATCGATCGCCTTTAACAGTGTTTTTGAATAATGTTTTTTAAATGCACTGACCGCAGGGCGCATGGTGTCTTTTTCTCGACGTACCGGTGAGGCCGGTGGTGGCGTGCCTTCAATACAGGCTCGCATGGTTGCACCGAGTGCATAGAGGTCAGTCCATGGCCCAACATAACCGGCTGGATCAAGTTGTTCTATCGGTGAGAAGCCCGGCGTGACCACCTGATTCGATTGAAACTGGCGTGTGTGCATCATTTCATGTGCGGCACCAAAGTCGAGTAACAGTGGGTTACCACCCGCACGCAAATAAACATTACCGGGTTTGATATCAAGATGTAACAGACCACTTTTATGAATAACGCCTAACCCTTCCAGCAAAGGAATGAAAACAATATTAATAAAACGCTCGCTGAGTTTGCCGCCGTGTTTTTTGATATAGGTTTGCAGGTTAAATCCTTTTTCATAATCCATCACCATATACACCGTGCCATTGGCGCGGAAAAAGGTTTTTACATCGACAATGTTGGGATGTTTAAGTGTAGTGAGTGTGCCGGCCTCCTGAAAAAACAGACGACGACCATGCGAGAGCCGATCGGCCTGATCCTCGGAGACGGGCACAACCTGCATCTCGTCGTTTCGGGTGGCGATGCCATTGGGAAAATATTCCTTGATCACCACCTGTTCCGAAGTGCTGGGGTCAATCGCGCGATAGACAACACTGAAACCCCCGCCACCGAGGGTTTTTTCAATTACATAGTTGTCTATGCGGGTGCCCTCGGGCAGCGCGTTATCAAGTCGAGACATATCTTGTCAGCTTCGTCTGGGTTATGATCAGGCCAAGTTATACACTTATTATATACACCTGATTAGCAGGTGGGCGAATCGCCAGCATTATAAACGAACCGACGAATAGAGAAGACCTTTTTATGATCAGAAGCATGACCGCTTTTTCCCGTCAGGAGAGCTCCGGCGACTGGGGTGAATTAACTCTCGAATTACGCAGCGTCAATCACCGCTATCTCGATATTTCTCTACGTCTACCGGAAGAATTGCGCCAGCTGGAACCCGGTCTACGCGAACAAATTAGCCAGAAACTGGCGCGTGGCAAGCTGGAATGCAATGTTCGTTTCAATAAGGCCAATATGGCGCAGAATGAATTCACGATTAATAAGGAACTCGCGGGCCATTTAGCCAAGGCGAGCCGAGAAGTTGATGCCTTGTTGTACAGTCCTTCACCCATTAATTCGCTCGATGTACTGCATTGGCCGGGTGTACTCGAATATGCCCGTCAGGATATGACGCCTGTACACAATGCCTTGATTACCACGCTGGATGTGGCACTGGACGATCTCATCGCCAACCGCGAACGCGAAGGCGACAAACTCAAACAGTTAATTGAACAACGTAGTGACGCCATCCGTGCCGAAATCGCGCAGGTGCAGAAAATCCTGCCCGACATCACCAGCAAATGGCGTGAAAAATTGACCACTCGTCTGCAAGAGCTGAAAGTCGAAGTCGATGAAACCCGCCTCGCCCAGGAAATGGCCATGATGGCGCAAAAAATGGATGTTGAAGAAGAGCTGGATCGGATTCTGACTCATCTCGATGAAATCAAAGCGGTACTGGCTAGCGATGAACCGGTCGGACGTCGACTCGATTTTCTGATGCAGGAACTACATCGCGAAGCCAATACCCTCGGATCCAAGTCTATTGATAAGGCCTCGACCAAGTCATCGGTTGAGTTAAAAGTGCTGATCGAACAGGCAAGAGAGCAAGTACAGAATATTGAGTAACGGCACTATGCACATTGGTACACTATATATAATCGCCGCGCCTTCTGGTGCCGGTAAGTCCAGCCTGGTCTCTGCACTAATAGAGTCGATGAATGACATCAGTGTGTCGGTCTCACACACCACCCGCGCCATGCGCCCCGGCGAAGAAAATGGTGTGCATTATCATTTCACCGACATCCCCACGTTTGAAAAAATGGTTGCTGAGAGTGCCTTTCTTGAGCACGCCAGGGTCTTTGATAATTACTATGGCACCTCGCAGGCAGGTATTGAAGCGGAGCTGGCGGCGGGCCGAGACGTGATTCTGGAAATCGACTGGCAGGGTGCGGAACAGGTACGTAAGCAAATGGCGGATACGGTCGGTATCTTCATTTTGCCGCCCTCGCGTGAGGCGCTGCGCGAGCGATTGCAGGGCCGGGGCCAGGATAGCGAGGAGATCATTGAGCGTCGGATGCGTGATGCCGAGAGCGAAATGTCCCATTATGGCGAGTTTGACTATCTGGTCATTAATGACGATTTTGATGTTGCTCTGGCGGAACTGGTGGCGATTATCAAGGCTCGGCGCCTGCGTCAGGCGGCGCAAAGCCAGCGACAGGCGGGCTTACTCTCTGATTTACTCTCGAATTAACTCAAGTGACCGCTGGAATAAACCGATACTGCTCGGTATACTTATTAGTCACCCCTAATATTTCGTCTGTCAGCAAGGGCTGGCAAGCATAATGGAGCAAGGTAATTTATGGCACGTGTAACTGTAGAAGATTGTCTGGATAATGTGGATAACCGTTTTCAGCTGGTACTGGTTTCCAGTAAACGGGCCCGTCAGATCGCCATGGGCAAAACGCCAATGGTTGAATGGGAAAATGATAAAGCTACGGTTGTCGCCTTGCGCGAAATTGCTGAAGGCTTTATCACCAATTCCATTCTGAATGAAAAGGAAGAAGTTGAAGAAGATATCGAAGTGACTGCTGAAGACAAGCAGCTTGCAGCTGAAGCAGAAGCTGACGAGAAGCCAAGTGACGAGATTGTTGCTGCAACAGCCGAAACACCCGTTTTAAAAACCGAAGACGAGTAATCCAGGAGGCGTTAAATTAGCGCCACACCCACCTCAGAAGTTCATGTTCATACGAGAGGCCAGCAGGCCTTTCGTATAAGCCACTTATGTGAAATGCTCGAAGAGTACCTCTCACCCGAAGAGGTGGCCGAGGTCTATCGCGCCTATCTCTTTGGTGCCGAGGCGCATGAGGGTCAACATCGCAAGACGGGCGAAGCCTATATTTTCCATCCCATTGCCGTGGCAAAGATCCTTGCAGAAATGCGTATGGATTCGCAAAGCATTATTGCCGCCATTTTGCATGATGTGATCGAAGATACCGGCACCCCGCGTGATCAGATCGTCGAGGATTTTGGCGAAGAAATCGCCTTGCTGGTCGATGGTGTGAGTAAGCTGACCCACATCGAGTTCGAGACCAAGGCCGAAATGCAGGCCGAAAACTTTCGCAAAATGTTACTCGCCATGGCGCAGGATATTCGCGTTATTCTGGTGAAGCTGGCTGATCGACTCCACAACATGCGCACCCTTGATATTATGCGGCCGGAAAAGCGACGCCGCATCGCCGGCGAAACGCTGGATATTTATGCCCCGATTGCCAATCGTCTGGGTATGCACAATATCCGTCTGGAGCTGGAAGACCTCGGCTTTCGTGCCTATAACCCACTGCGCTATCGAGTGCTGGCCCATGCGATGGACCGTATGCGTGGTAACCGTAGTGAGATCGTCAGCAAAATTGAAATAGGTATTCAGGAGCGCATGCGTCAGGAAAATTTTCAGGGTCTGGTTAGTGGCCGAGAAAAACACCTCTATAGTATCTATCGCAAAATGCGTGAAAAGCATTTGTCCTTTAATGAAGTAATGGATGTATTCGCCTTCCGTGTCGTAGTTGATAAGGTCGATAGTTGTTATCGCGTGCTGGGTGTAGTTCATAATCTTTACACCCCGGTGCCGGGAAAATTCAAGGACTATATTGCCATTCCGAAGGTGAATGGTTATCAGTCATTACACACGGTTTTGTTTAGTCCCTATAGCGTGCCAATTGAAGTTCAGATCCGAACCGAAGATATGGATAAGGTTGCCGAGGCGGGTATTGCTGCGCACTGGTTATATAAAACCAAAGAGGGTAGTGCAAATGCATCAACACATACACGTGCACGACAGTGGCTCGGTGGCCTGTTGGAAATGCAACAGAATGCGGGTAACCCGGTTGAGTTTCTTGAAAATGTTAAAATCGATCTCTTCCCTGATGAGGTTTATGTTTTCACCCCCACAGGTGAAATCAGAGAAATGCCACGCGGTGCAACCGCAGTTGATTTTGCCTATGCGGTGCATACCGATATTGGTAATCACTGTGTTGCCGTGAAAATTGATCGACGGTTGATGCCATTGCGTAGTGAATTACATAATGGCCAGACTGTTGAGATCATTACCGCCAAAGGGACACGCCCCAATCCAGCCTGGCTTGATTTTGTTGTAACGGCAAAGGCACGTACAACCATTCGTCATTTTCTGAAGAATCTTAAGCGCAGTGAATCTATTTCACTGGGGCAACGACTACTGGAGAAAAGTCTGGCCGCGTATAACACAACCTTCAAGAAACTTAAGCGTAAACATTATAAACCGCTGTTGAAGGAATATGGGTTGAGGAATATGTCTGCCCTGCTGGAAGAGATCGGTATGGGTAATCGTATCCCTGCACTGGTTGCGCGAGGTTTAATGACCGACGCGGATAATAAATCTATCCCTGTAATTGAACACGATATCAATCACCCGCTGATGATCAAAGGCACTGAAGGTGCAGTTGTCACTCTGGCGAAATGTTGTCGGCCCATTCCCGGTGATCCGATCCTTGGGTTTGTAACAGCAGGCCGAGGTATTGTGGTACACACACAAACCTGTAATAACACCGCTGAGTTTAGAAAGCTGCCGGAAAAATGGATCGATGTGCAATGGGATGAACAGCCCGAAGGTGATTTTCCTGTTGATCTGCGTTTATTGGTTGCCAATCAGCGTGGTGTACT
>JAOULB010000475.1 GCA_029882235.1 Gammaproteobacteria bacterium
ATGCGGCCATGCTGGTCAATTACCCTGATATGACCGTCCCGCTGAGTGTCGCCTGCGGCTGAGCGGACAGCAGTCTTGTGCGGTGGAATGATCACTTGTGCATCAGGTTGCTGATTCAAAATCGCCCGGGAAACCGGTTCGCCATCGTAAGCACCGTCACCCATGAAAATCTTGAAAGGCGTGTCAATTTGAGCCAATAAATCTGGAACCGCAGTGGGGTCGCCAACTTCCGGAGTGGTCAGTTCGCATGCCAAAAGTTGATGATTTTCATCAACTGCAAGATGCAGCTTTCGCCAGGCGCGCCGAGCAGGAACATCGTGTTTTTCTTGGTGCCATTCGTCTTTGCCGTAGACCTTGAGTCCAGTGGAATCAACAATCACGAGACTGCCTGGTTCCATCGCTTTGGTCAATATATGCCTGGGCAAGGCAATGCTGCGCTTGGAAATACTGCTAAAGTCAGGAATGGTGATGTCGGCTTTCATGATACGGGCAAGCGAATTCATGAAACCTTTGGTTTGACGTAACGGCAGATGAAAGACTTGGCGAATAAATAAAACAGTTTCTATGGCGATATCAGAATACTCCTGAGGCCGACCACGGGCCTCCGTCATGGCTGGACGCCACTCAGAGATTGCCGTCTCCGTTAACCAAATCGTAATATCACCCCGTCTCCGCAATTCGTTGTTATACTCATGCCAGTTCGTCACTTTATAACGAGATTTTTCGATCCTATGACGGCGGCTCTCGTTGTGTTTATAAGGCATTGGCTTCTCTGCAGGTGAAATTCCTCAACATTATGCCAGACAGGCTATCTTCTCGCCGATAAGTTCGATTTATTCAACAACGCCTATATTCGCCCTTAATTATTTTTTGAAGATATTGGTTCAATTCTTCGATATCGACAGGCTTATGTATATAACCAACGGCACCGAGTGCCTTGGCTTTATCTTCAATTATCGGATCTTGTGATCCGCTCAATATTAGGATAGGTATCATTGAAGTTTTCATATTCATACTGAGTTTTTCCAGTGCGCCAATACCGGTGCCACCTGGCATATTGATATCCAGAACAATGACATCCGGTGTCCCATTTTTTGCCATTACCAGGGCTTGCGCGGCATCGAAGGCGAGAATTACTTCCCAGCCATGTTGACGCAAAGCCGCGTTCAAGAGCTGGCAGAGCTGTTTGTCATCATCTGCGAGTAATACTTTCATGTGGGCCACCCGTTGAACATATTTATGTAATAACCGTTAAGATAAAGTAAACTTCTGTCTATCCTGATTTAAACATCTCTAACCAAAGTCATGCCCCACCTTAAGTGGGGAATTTAAACCGATATACAACCTGTTTTTTTGTTCAGAAACAATCACTCTTTGTCTTTTTCTGAGACCTCAATGATGTTGCTAATCGCCACCCGATTGCGTCCTCCGTGCTTGGCCTCGTACAAGGCGTTATCCGCCGATTTAATCATACTGTCCATATCGACATAAGGCGGCACACTGACAATACCCGC
>JAOULB010000146.1 GCA_029882235.1 Gammaproteobacteria bacterium
ATTGATCGAGAGCGATCTCAAAACCCGTCTTGAACGGGGCAAACCCCTGCGAATCAAAGCGGGTTTTGATCCCACCGCACCGGATTTACACCTTGGTCATACCGTCCTTATTAATAAGCTACGTCAGTTTCAGGATCTGGGTCATGAAGTGATGTTCCTGATCGGCGACTTCACCGGCATGATTGGCGATCCAACCGGCAAGAGTGCCACTCGTCCACCGCTAACACGCGATGATGTGATCGAAAATGCCAAAACCTACGAACAACAAATCTTCAAAATTCTCGATCCCGCAAAGACACTGGTGATGTTTAACTCCAGCTGGATGAATGAAATGAGCCCAGCAGATCTGATTCAGCTCGCGGCTAAATATAATGTTGCCCGCATGCTGGAGCGCGATGATTTTAACAAGCGCTATAAAGGCGGCCAGTCGATCGCGATCCACGAATTTCTCTACCCGCTTATTCAAGGTTACGACTCTGTGGCGATGAAGGCCGATGTTGAACTGGGTGGTACAGACCAAAAGTTTAATCTGCTGGTCGGCCGTGAGTTGCAAAAACACTATGGCCAGGAACCGCAGGTTGTTTTGACTATGCCAATTCTTGAGGGACTGGATGGCGTGCAGAAGATGTCCAAGTCGCTGAACAATTACATCGGCATTGCGGACCCCGCTGATGAAATGTTTGGCAAGATCATGTCGATCTCGGATGAGCTGATGTGGCGTTATTTTGAACTGCTCAGCTTTAGACCGATGGACGAGATTGAAACGTTCAAACAGGAAATCGCCGACGGTAAGAATCCACGTGACATCAAGTTCCTGTTGGGTGAAGAAATTGTTGCGCGCTTCCACAGTGAAGACGACGCAATCAAAGCGCGAGAAAACTTTGTCGCACGTTTTCAAAAAGGTGCAATGCCTGATGAAATGCCTGAAGTTGAGCTTCAATCAAATGAGGGCAAACTCCCTATCGCGAATCTATTAAAAGATGCGGGCTTAACCCAAACGACCTCAGAAGCTATGCGTATGATCAAACAGGGTGCAGTGCGTATTGATGGCGAGCGTATTGATGATAAAGGATTAACCATTGCAGCGGGGACAAGCCATGTCTATCAGGTAGGCAAACGACGTTTTGCAAAAGTGACACTACAATCGTAGTAGTTTTAAAACAAACACTGACAACTACTTCCCCTTATAATCAAAATTTATTAACAATTGTTAATAAAGATTATTAGTCAGATCAATCGAATAAATTCCATTTTATATGGTTATTTATATTACACACTTATTAACACATGTTAACAGAATGAGGTGTGACAGTTACAAAGGCCATTGCTAATCTATCTACAACATTAAGTGTTTTAAATTCTATACAAAGAATGACCCGTAATCAGGGAGATAGAAGTGAAGCTGTATGTAACAAAGTTGGCCTTTCCCTTCGTGATTGGTTTTCTGACTGCATGTGACGCAAACAATATTGAGCCGCAACTAGATCATCGCTTGACTGAAACTGAATTGAAGCAAGTTCAGTCAGCGAAAACGGTCAAAGAGAATGTGCTGGTGTTTGGTTTTGATGTGCGGTCAAGTATGCTGGAAGATGCTAAACAATATATTCCCTTTCTCTCTTATCTGGAAAAGAAAACAGGTTATAAGTTTAAACTGAAGTTCACGCCAAAACATGGACGTATAATTTCTGAACTTGGTGAAGGAAAAATTCATTTTGCGGCTATTGGTGCTGCTTCATACATTAAGGCTGCACGGAAGCATGATGTAATGCCGCTGGTGCGTGGACTGAATGATAAGAACAGGGCCGAATATCGTTCTTATCTAGTCGTTAAAAAAGACAGTAAATTGAAAAGCCTGAAAGATATATCAGGTAAACGATTCGCCTTCGGAAGTCGCACCTCCACGCAAGGGCATCTTATTCCACGCATAATTATGCAAGAGCAGGGTATAGGCCTTGCCGATCTAAAAAAACATTTTTATACCGGTTCACACCAGAACTGCGCAGAAGCCGTTCTTATCGATAAAGCCGATGTCTGCGGTATGCAGGATACAATGGCGGATGAGTTGGCTACGACGAATAGCCAGCTACGTATTCTTCATCGTTCTTCATACTACCCTTCAAGTGGTATTGCTGTTAATGGCAATGTTGATGAATCCATTCGTAATAAAGTTAAAAAAGCATTGCTTGAATTTAAGCCAAAAGGCCGTGATGAAGAAAATCTTTATAACTGGGATAAAACGGAAATGCCAAATGGTTTTATCGAGGCCAGAAAAAAAGATTATCAGGAACTCAGGGAATGGATGGAAAGGTTAAACATGAGCTTAGTTAACCTGACGACGGAGATAGCAGTATGAAATTATCAAGCCGTATTATTGTCCTGTTTGCAGCTACGTTGGTGGTCGTTTCGGTTATCACAATTAGCCTGGCCGCAAGCCGGTTTACCGAACAGAATACCCAGTTGGTTCGCGACTGGGGTAAAACATTAACGATGAGCCTGGCTGAGAGTATTGCTAATCAGACGATTGAAGGTAATGTGATTAAAACTCAGGAAATATTAACCAGTGTTGTAAATAAAAACGCTGATCTTGAATATGTTTTCTTAACTGATTTTGATGGAAATGTTTTTGCATATAGTTTTAAGGATGGGTTTCCTGCAAATTTATTGTCATTGGTTGCGCATGAAGACGCCGAGGTGACAAAGTTAACGCTGGATGGCAAGCGAATAAATAACTTTTCTTACCCCCTTGTTGACGGCCTCGACGCAAGGTTGCATATCGGTGTGAATGTTGAAAGCCAGCTACAGGCTAGAAATAAACTGGTTAACAATATAATCGTTGTTACAACATTAATTGGGTTGGCAGCACTTATTCTAGGCTGGTTCATCAGCTACAGACTTACCAGGGATGTCGATGAAGTTGTTAAGGTGATGAATAAATATGGTGTTGGTCATGACCCAGACTGGGATGGGCAAACATACACCTCTCCCGAGGCAGCACAGTTAATGGATGCCTTTAAAAGCATGGTGCAAGCCAAAAATCAATCTGAGCATGAACGAATTATCAGCGAAGAATTGCTTGAACGTATTTTTGATAATACCCATGCCATGATGGCCTATCTGGATACCTCGTTTAATTTTGTCAGGGTGAATAAAGCATATCTCTCTGCAGATAATAAAACTGCCGATGAACTTATTGGTAAAAATCATTTTGATTTATACCCAAATGAAGAGAATGAAAAAATATTCAAACAGGTACTGGAATCTGGACAGACGCACTTTGCTCGTGCGAAACCTTTTGAATACGAGTATTCGCCTGATAAAGGTGTGACTCATTGGGACTGGTCATTACAGCCGATTTACGAAAAAAAGGAAATAACTGCATTATTATTAGTCCTGGTTGATGTTACTGAGCAGATTATATCGCAGGAAAAACTGATTCAACAGGATGAAGCGCTGCGAGCAAGCAAAGAACTCAATGATACGATTATTGCATCATCGCCAGTTGGGATAGCTATTTATGACTCTGATGGTCAATGTGTCGCGGCGAATAGAGCTCTGGCAGACATTGTCGGTGCAACAGAAAAGCAGGTGTTACAACAAAACTATCATGAAATTGAATCCTGGAAAAATTCCGGTCTCTATGATTTGGCAAACAGTGTCATAGATTCTGGTGATTCACAGCGAAGTGAATTCAGTGTGCAGACAACATTTAAGAAACCAGTATCTCTTGATGTGTATTTTTCTCGCTTTGAAAGCAGAGGAAAAAAACATCTTCTACTGATGGTCAACGATATTAGTGAAAAAATAAAAGCCGAAAGCGAAATGCGAATCAAAGATGCTGCTGTTGAATCATCAATTAATCCAATTGCTATGGCCGATATGCAAGGCCGGATTACCTATGCAAACCCAGCCTATGTAAAAATGTGGGGCTTTGAACATGAAGATGAAATACTGGGCTGTAGTCCAGTTGATATGAGTGAATCTCATCAGGAAGTTGAACAGGTTGTAAAAAAATTGCTGGAACATGGATCATGGCAAGGTGAGATTGTTTCAAAACGCAAAGATGGAACCTTGTTTGATACACAGTTATCCGCCACTGTTGTTCGTGATAAAAATGGTCAACCAATTTGTATGATGGCCTCTTTTGAGGATGTCACAGAAAGAAAACAAATTATGGATGAGCTTACACAACACAAATTAAATCTTGAAACTCTGGTCTCTGATCGAACACATAAACTGGAAGTGGCACTCAAGCAGGTTGAGCTTGAAAATGAGCAACGTAAACAGGCTGAACATTCTCTAATTCAGGCAAAAGATGATGCGGAGAAAGCCAATGCGCTTAAATCAGAGTTTCTTGGCCGCATGAGTCACGAATTAAGAACTCCCATGAATGCGATTCTGGGGTTTAGTCAGCTACTTGAGACAGAGCAACTAAACGATGTACAGGCAGATTTTGTCAAAGAGATTTCAAATGCAGGTAGCCACCTTCTACATTTGATCAATGAAGTTCTTGATTTGTCAAAAATTGAATCAGGTAATTTAGAAGTTAACTTTGATTACTTTCCTCTTCATGAAGTCATTAAAGAAAGCATTTCCATGACTCAACCAATGGCAACGGATAGAAAAATAACTATCGAAAACCATATTGATTCGAAGCAGGATATAGTGCTTCATGCTGATCGACTCCGCTGTAAGGAGGTGCTGGTTAACCTGCTGGGTAATGCAGTGAAATATAACCACAAGGGTGGGCATGTCGCGATTAATAGCCAGATAACTGATGATAAGCGAATCAGAATTAATATTATTGATAATGGCCCGGGTATCTCTGCCAAACAACAGGAGCTCGTGTTTGAACCATTTAACCGCCTGGGCTCTGAATATACGGAAATAGAAGGGACAGGTATTGGCTTAACAATCGCAAGGCAGCTGATGGAAAAAATGAATGGGAAAATTGGTCTAGATAGCAGTCCAGGAGAGGGGAGTACTTTCTGGATAGAGTTTCCACTTGATGAGAACACCGTTACTGTCAGCTCAAAGTCCAGACAAAATGCGGTCAAAATTGCTACACCGGTAACAGCAAGGACGGTCCTCTACATCGAAGATAATATTGCAAATCAACGTTTACTCCAGCAGATCTTCTCGAGGTTGGACAATATTGAACTCTATACCTGTATTAGTGCTGAGTTGGGCATTGAGCTGGCAAAGACCAAACAACCTGATCTGATTTTACTGGATATCAATTTACCGGGTATGGATGGTTATGAAGCCTTATCCAGGTTACGTAATATTGAGGAAACAAAAGATATCCCCGTTTTTGCGGTGAGCGCTGCCGCAATGCCTAGAGATATTGAGCGTGGCTTAGCCGCCGGCTTCAGAGCCTATATAACCAAGCCGATTCAGATAAAAGAATTACAGGGCTTAATTATCGACGTGCTCGGAGATGGCATGGAAAAGCCTGCAGCAAGCCACTAAGAAACAGACGATTACAAATTCTAAGTCTTTGTTTGAATTCAGGAATCAGGTCATATTGCCCAGCACCCTTAAAATAGTTCAAAAAGATGCTTGACCTCAACAATTCCCCCCGTATAATGCGCGCTTCCTGACGGCATGAGGCCACTGGGACAAGGGCTTCGGCCTCCCAGGTAGTCATATAGCTTGACGGTGTACAGGACCGCTTCATATAATAGGCGGTTCCCGCCGACGCTCTTTGTGTCGGTTTTTGCTCTTTAACAATTTGATCAGATAATTTGTGTGGGTGCTTGCGTTGGTACTTGGTTTGCCAAGAAATGTCGATGTAAGCAACCTATATGTCAAAACCTATATAACAGTAGTTTTTTGATTGGGAGCTTTTCATTGCGAAAAGTTTGATTACCTTAAGTAATCACTATGATTAAACTGAAGAGTTTGATCCTGGCTCAGATTGAACGCTGGCGGCATGCCTAACACATGCAAGTCGAACGGTAACAGCAGAGCTTGCTCTGGCTGACGAG
>JAOULB010000147.1 GCA_029882235.1 Gammaproteobacteria bacterium
TGGTGATAACGTGCAGATGACGGTTTCATTGATTGCACCGATTGCGATGGAAGAAGGCTTACGCTTTGCGATTCGCGAAGGTGGACGAACTGTTGGCGCCGGTGTGGTTGCCAAGATTATTGAGTAATTAAAATGGCTAAAAATCAGAACATTCGTATTCGTCTCAAGGCTTTTGATTATCGTTTGATCGATCAGTCAGCTAAAGAGATTGTTGAGACTGCAAAGCGTACAGGTGCGCAGGTCAAGGGGCCTATCCCGCTGCCAACCAAGATGGAGCGCTATACAATCCTGATTTCGCCACACGTTAATAAAGACGCGCGCGATCAGTATGAGTTACGCACTCACAAGCGTCTGATGGATATTGTTAATCCAACAGATAAAACAGTTGATGCATTAATGAAACTGGATCTCGCCGCAGGCGTGGATGTTCAGATTAAGTTGCAATAGATAAAGAGAGTAGAGCTAGATACTAGTTAATGCTCTGTGGAGAAAATGATGGCAATCGGTTTGGTAGGTAAAAAAGTAGGCATGACTCGCGTCTTCACTGACGAAGGTGCCTCATTGCCGGTTACTGTGATTCAGGCTGAGCCCAATCGCGTTACTGTGCTAAAGACTGAAGAGAGTGATGGTTATCGCTCAGTTCAGGTAACAACAGGATCACGTAAGGCAAATCGAATCAGCAAACCTGAGGCAGGTCACTTTGCCAAGGTCGGTGTTGAAGCAGGTCGTGGCCTGTGGGAATTCCGTCTTGACGCTGGTGAAGGCGAAGAACTGGCTGCAGGAAGTGAAATCAAGGTTGATATTTTTGAGGCCGGACAAAAAATTGATGTTTGTGGTACCAGCATTGGTAAAGGTTTTGCCGGTGGTGTGAAGCGTCACAATTTCCATATGCAAGATGCGACACATGGTAACTCACTGTCTCATCGTGCTCCGGGTTCAATTGGTCAGAACCAAACGCCAGGCCGCGTTTTCAAAGGTAAGAAAATGGCAGGTCATATGGGTAATGTGAAAACAACAACACAGAATTTGGAAGTTGTCCGTGTTGACGCTGAACGTAACCTGATACTGGTTAAAGGTGCAGTTCCTGGTGCGAAAGGTGGTGATGTCATCGTTCGCCCTGCGGTCAAGGCACGCTAAGAGGTTGAGTGATGGAATTAAAGTTAACAACAGCGACAGGTAAAGAGTCAAAGAAAGGCGTTGAAGTCGCTGATCTGGCTTTCGGTGCGGAATTTAATGAAGGTCTAGTACATCAGGTCGTGACTGCCTATATGGCGGGTGGCCGTGCTGGAACTCGTGCTCAGAAAAATCGCGCTGCAGTACGCGGTGGTGGTGCAAAACCATGGCGACAAAAGGGTACAGGACGCGCTCGTTCTGGTACAATCCGCAGCCCGCTATGGCGGACAGGTGGTGTGACCTTCGCAGCCAAGCCCCAGAACTGGGAGCAGAAGATTAATCGCAAGATGTATCGTGCTGCGATGCGCTCGATTATGTCAGAGCTGGTTCGTCAGGATCGCCTGATTGTGCTGGACGACTTTAACGTTGATCAGCCAAAGACAAAATTATTGTCAGAGCAGCTAAAGACATTAGGTCTGGATAGCGTGCTTATTCTGACTGAGAAGCTGGAAGAGAATTTACTGCTCGCTGCCCGCAATATGCATAAGGTGGGATTGAGTGAAGCAGGTGCAGTTGACCCGGTTAACCTTGTTCGATTTGAAAAGGTTTTGGTAACTGTTCCTGCAATTAAGAAGCTTGAGGAGGCTTTGGCATGAAATCAGAGCGATTGATGAAAGTCCTGCTGGGTCCTCATGTTTCTGAAAAGGCAACAGTAGTTGCTGATCAGGGTAACCAGATCGTATTTAAAGTTGCACCAGATGCAACGAAGCCTGAAATCAAAAGCGCAGTTGAAATGCTGTTTGATGTGAAGGTCAAAGCTGTCCAGGTGACTAACGTACAAGGCAAGACCAAGCGTAGCCGTTCTACGATGGGTAAGCGCAAAAACTGGCGTAAAGCTTATGTACGTTTAGAAGATGGGCAGGATATTAATTTTATTGGTGCAGAGTAAGAGTCTGACGGTACAGAATAATGGCATTAGTTAAAGCAAAACCTACATCACCAGGACGTCGCTTCGTCGTTCGTCCAAGCACAGATGGCTTGCATAAAGGCAAGCCACATGCTGCTCTGGTCGAAAAGAAGTCAAAGTCTGGTGGTCGTAACAATCAGGGTCGTATTACGACACGTCATATTGGTGGTGGGCATAAACAACACTACCGTGTGGTTGATTTTAAGCGTAATAAAGATGAAATCCCTGCGAAGGTAGAGCGTATTGAATACGATCCAAACCGCAGCGCCAATATTGCATTGATGCTTTATGCGGATGGTGAACGTCGCTACATTATTTCACCAAAAGGCTTGAAGCTAGGTGAAGAGTTGCTGTCGGGTAAATATGCTCCAATTAAACCAGGTAACACGCTGCCATTACGTAATGTCCCAGTTGGTTCGCAGGTTCATTGTATTGAAATGCGTCCTGGCAAAGGTGCACAGATTGCACGTAGTGCGGGTACATCTGCGCAGTTGGTTGCTCGCGAAGGTATCTACGCATCATTGAGACTTCGTTCTGGTGAAATGCGTAAAGTGCATGTTGATTGTCGTGCCACTATTGGTGAAGTTGGAAACAGTGAACATAACCTGCGCAAGCTAGGTAAAGCTGGTGCAACACGCTGGCGTGGTGTTCGTCCAACTGTTCGCGGTGTGGCCATGAACCCGGTTGATCACCCGCATGGTGGTGGTGAAGGTCGTACCTCAGGTGGTCGTCATCCTGTTACTCCATGGGGTGTGCCAACCAAAGGTTACAAAACCCGTAAGAACAAACGTACTGATAAACTGATTGTACGTCGTCGTAACAAGAAATAAGTAGATTATAGAGAGTATTAATCGTGCCACGTTCAATTCGAAAAGGTCCATTTATTGACTTGCATCTTATAAAGAAGGTGCAGGACGCACAGGAAAACCGGAGCAAAAAACCGATTAAGACCTGGTCACGTCGCTCCATGATTATTCCAGATATGATTGGTCTGACAATTGCCGTACATAACGGCCGTCAGCATGTGCCCGTACTGGTTTCTGAAAACATGATTGGTCATAAGCTTGGTGAGTTTGCGCCAACGCGAACTTATAGAGGCCATGTGGCTGATAAAAAGGCCAAGTAAAAGGTATTGAAGATGGAAGTTGCAGCTAAATTAAAACATGCACGTATTTCTCCGCAGAAATGTCGGTTGGTAGCTGATCAGGTTCGTGGTCTGCCTGTTGAACGTGCATTAGAGATTCTGAGCTTTAGCCCGAAAAAGGCAGCCGGACTTGTGAAAAAGGTTCTCGAGTCAGCGATCGCCAATGCTGAGCATAACGAAGGCGCTGATATAGATGAATTGAAAGTAAAAACAATCTTTATCGATCAGGGGCCAACCATGCGTAGGTGGCGTGCTCGAGCAAAAGGTCGAGTTAATCATATTATTAAACGAACCAGTCACATTACTGTGATGGTTGGCGAAAAGTAGAGAGAAGCGAGTATGGGTCAGAAAGTACATCCAATAGGTATTCGTCTCGGTATTGTTAAAGACTATACATCGAAGTGGTATGCAGAGAGTCGTGACTATGCGAATTTTCTCAATGACGATTTAAAAGTTCGTGCATTCCTGAAGAAGAAACTGTCTCAGGCTTCAGTAAGTCGTATACAGATTGAGCGAACTGCAGGTAGTGCCAATATCACTGTTTATACCGCGCGCCCTGGTTTGGTGATTGGTAAAAAAGGTGAAGACATTGAGCGTCTGCGTCATGAAGTGACTGCAATGATGGCTCTACCTAAGGTGCACATTAATATTGAAGAAATTCGTAAGCCCGAGCTGGATGCGCAGTTGGTTGCTGAAGGAATTGCGCAACAACTTGAACGCCGTATTATGTTCCGTCGCGCAATGAAGCGCGCAGTGGGTAACACAATGCGTTTGGGTGCTCAAGGAATTAAGGTTAATGTTTCAGGCCGTTTGAATGGTGCTGAAATCGCACGTGCAGAGTGGTATCGCGAAGGCCGTGTACCATTGCACACGCTACGTGCCGATATTGATTATGGTTTTGCTGAAGCGTCAACTACCTACGGCATCATTGGTGTAAAAGTTTGGATCTTCAAGGGCGAAATTATTGGCGTTCAGGAAGAGGAAGAAGCAGCTCCAGCGAAAAAGGCTGCGGGTTAAGAGGATTGTAAGAGATGTTACAACCAAAACGTACAAAATTTAGAAAACAGCATAAAGGTCGTAATCGCGGTCTGGCTGTTCGTGGTGGCAAGGTCAGCTTTGGTGAGTATGGGCTGAAATCAACAGGCCGTGGTCGTATTACTGCGCGTCAGATTGAAGCGGCTCGTCGTGCCATGACACGTCATATTAAACGTGGCGGCAAAATCTGGATTCGTATTTTTCCAGACAAGCCAATTACTCAGAAGCCTCTCGAAGTGCGTCAGGGTAAAGGTAAGGGTAATGTTGAATACTGGGTTGCTCAGATTCAACCAGGCCGCATGCTTTATGAAATGGAAGGTGTGACTGAAGAGATTGCACGTGAAGCGTTTCGACTGGCTGCAGCCAAGCTGCCAATTTCAACAACCTTTGTAACTCGGACGGTGTTGTAATGAATGCTTCTGAATTAAGAGAAAAAAATGTTGATGATCTCAACAAAGAATTGCTGGCGCTTTTGCGTGAACAGTTTAATCTGCGCATGCAACAGGGTACTGGACAATTGTCTCGCCCGCACCAGATGAAACAGGTTCGCCGCAATATTGCGCGTGTGAAAACTGTCCTGAACGAAAAAGCAGGTAACGCAGAATGAGCGAGCAGAAAAAAGAACGTACGTTGATGGGTAAGGTTGTCAGCGACAAAATGAACAAAAGTATTACGGTGTTGGTTGAGCGTCGTGTCAAGCATCCGGTCTATGGCAAATATATGCGCCGTTCGACCAAATTGCATGCGCATGATGAGAACAATGATTGCAGTATGGGTGACACAGTTACTATTAAAGAGTGTCGTCCATTATCCAAGAGTAAATCCTGGATGCTGGTTTCAATCGTTGAACGCGCCAATGTGGCATAGATTAAGTTATTAAGGATTTGCGGAGTCCGTCATGATTCAGATGCAGACAATGCTAGACGTTGCAGATAATAGCGGTGCACGTCGGGTTCAGTGTATTAAGGTGCTAGGTGGTTCCAAGCGTCGCTATGCCGGTATAGGTGATGTAATTAAGGTTAGCGTAAAGGAAGCAATTCCTCGTGGCCGTGTTAAAAAAGGTGATGTTTTCAATGCTGTGGTTGTGCGCACACGTAAAGGCGTACGTCGTACAGATGGTTCATTGATTCGTTTCGATGGTAATGCAGCGGTATTGTTAAATACGCAGTTGCAACCTATAGGAACTCGTATTTTTGGGCCAGTAACTCGTGAGTTGCGTAGTGAAAACTTCATGAAGATTATTTCTTTAGCGCCTGAAGTACTGTAAGGCGGAGATGGTTCGATGAGAAAGATAAAGAGAGGCGATAACGTTATTGTGCTTACCGGTAAAGATAAAGGTAAGACAGGCAATGTAGTAAAAGTGATCGATGAAGATGATCGCGTTGTTGTCGAAAACATTAATATCGCAAAAAAACACCAGAAAGGTAACCCGAATGCGGGTCAGCCTGGTGGGATTGTAGAAATCGAGATGCCCGTTCATATTTCAAACGTGGCGCTGGTGAATCCGGCTACAGGTAAGGGTGAACGTGTTGGTGTTAAGAAGTTGGATGATGGACGTAAAGTGCGTTTCTTTAAATCCAATGGTGAAGTGCTGGACGCCTAAGTGCGTTTTGAAAACAGGTAACGAGAGATGAGCAGGTTACAGGAATTTTACAAAGACAATGTCGTCAAACAGATGATGGACAAGTTTGGCTATAAGAGTGTAATGG
>JAOULB010000148.1 GCA_029882235.1 Gammaproteobacteria bacterium
CTCAACACGGATGCTGGTGCGACCGGAAAAGCAACAAACCATACTGGATGCCGTGCAGACCGTATTAGGTAATGCGGACAACAGTCGCATCATTATTCAACCCGTCGAAGCAACCTTGCCACGACCAGCCGAAGCAGAAAAAAAAGAAACAGGCAGCAGTCCAGGCCGTGCACGTGAAGAGTTGTATCAACAGATTGTTTCGGGTGCAAAACTGGATAGCAATTTTATATTGCTGGTCATTTTTTCTACTATTGTTGCGACAATTGGTCTCATCGAAAACAATATTGCCGTGGTCATCGGTGCGATGGTCATCGCACCATTGCTTGGTCCGAATATTGCGCTTGCATTTGCTGCCGCACTGGGCGATTCAAAACTGATCTGGTCATCACTCAAAACAAATTTGATCGGCCTTGGCGTGGCCTTGTTACTCTCGATTTTGCTCGGTTTGATCTGGCCAATGACACACACCAGTGAAGAAATACTTGCAAGAACCGATGTTGGATTTGATGGTATCGCATTAGCCTTAGTGTCAGGTGCCGCCGCCGTGTTGTCACTAACGACGGGCCTGTCCAGCGCACTGGTGGGTGTGATGGTTGCGGTCGCCTTATTACCGCCTACGGCAACACTGGGTCTGATGATTGCTACTGGCCAACACCAATATGCCCTGGGTGCCTTATTATTACTGGCGGTGAATGTGGTATGCGTGAATCTTGCCGCCAAACTGGTATTTCTGTTGAAAGGTGTAAAGCCGCGTACCTGGCTGGAAAAACAGAAGGCGCGCCAGTCAATGACAGCTTATATCGTTTTCTGGCTGATTACCTTGCTGGTGCTGAGTATTACGATTGTAATACGAGCCGGAATCTTCAGCTAATCGTCGTGCTTAGCTTGCACTACTTTTTTGCGCGCGTGCATTCAGGGTGGATAGATCATCAAGCAGTTGCGCAACAATCGATGTTTCATTGGCCTTTATCGCCAGCTCCAGATCGGCGGCCTTATCTGAGATGATCTGGAAACCAAAATTACCGCACATCCCTTTTAGCTGATGTAATATTTCGGCAAGGTCAGCAAAGTTATGATCAGCAAATGCCTGCAGACAGTTTTCAACATGCTTAGCCAGAGATTCAAGAAACTGATCCATTAATTCAAGAATATCCTGGTCATCTTCATCCAGCGTTGACCGTAGTACGGTCTCACTGCGATCTGTTGTCGGCAGGTATTTATTCAGTACTTCGATTAACTTGTTTTGTTCTATCGGTTTGGCGACAAAGTCGGTGCAGCCATGCTCAAAACATTTTTTCTGATCGGCAGGCATGATGTTGGCCGTCATGGCGATGATAGGAACCGTATAGCCTTTTTCACGTAATTTTTCCGCTGCAGTATAGCCATCCATAATGGGCATTTGCATATCCATTAGCACCAGATTGTAGTCATTGCTTAAGGCGCTATTCATTGCCAGGGCACCATTGCTGACTGTCTCGACTTCGAGTCCTAACTGTTGCAGACGAAGTACGGCGTATTGTCGAATCTCGGGAGTATCTTCAGCCAGTAATACCTTGCCTTTAAAGAAAATATTCTGATTGCGTGATATTGAATTTACGATTGATTCTACATGTAACATCTCATTCGTCATGACGTCGTCATTCAAAGCACCCGTAGACATTGTTGCAGTAAACTGACTACCCACGTCTGGTTCACTATTGACGATAAGATCACCACCCAACATTTGACAGAGTTGCTTTGACAGGGTGAGGCCAAGACCCGTACCCCCATACTTGCGTGTGGTGGACTCATCGGCCTGCACAAAGGCAGAAAAAATATGTTCCTGTTGTGATTGACTCATGCCAATACCGGTATCAGAGACACAGAAGCTTAATTGTTCGTTTTCACGATCACATGCAACCTCAATATTTATACTCCCCTCATGAGTGAACTTTAAGGCATTGCTACAGAGATTGAGTAATATCTGTTTAATACGCACCGAGTCGGACATGATTGTTGTGGGTACAGGATACTGATAACTGATAGTAAACTTGAGTTTCTTATCGCGTGCCTGTGCATCGATCAATGAGGTCACTTCTGCAAGTATTCGTGAGACATCAACCCTCAGGGTTTCAATATTGAGTTTTTCGGCTTCGATTTTTGAAATATCAAGAATGTCGTTGATTACGCCTTTTAAGTGATTGCCACTATTGATAATCGTTTGTAGAGCGGTGGCCTTTTCCTGTTCTGATACTGTGGCATCACGCAACATTTCGGCGTAACCGATAATGGCGGTTAATGGGGTGCGAATCTCATGGCTCATGTTCGCCAGAAACATGCTCTTGGCCTTATTCGCCTGATCCGCCTGGTCACGCGCCTCTTCCAGTTCTTCTGTACGCGCCGCGACAGTCGCTTCAAGATTGTTCTGGTGTTCAATCAGTTCCTGCTCATATCGTTTTTGAGCAGTGATATCACGCCCGTAGCCGTGAACATGAGTATCATCAAGCATTAGTGGCGCAAAGATGATTGAAAAATAGTCTCCATCAGGTGTTTCTATCTCTACACTTTGCGCCTGACGTCGTTTTGTGACATCAATAATCACTTCTTTTATATTGTCAGGAACCTGTTGGTCCAGTTTTGTGCTCCATGCCTTTAGAATAGGGCCGCAGCGTGGATTAACGTAGGTCAGGGTACCATCGGTACAGATTTTCATTACCGGATTCCAGTTTTCTTCCGGAAAACGTGACAACTCATAAATCTTGTTCATTTGCTCCGTTTTTTCGGTCAGATCATAAATGCTTCCGATGATATAAGGCTTGCGATCTATTCGACATTTTGTGATGGAAATTTCGACCTGAAAATACGTTCCGTCTTTTCGACGAGCGCTTAGTTTGCGTGCACTACCAATAACATTTGTGTCACTGGCGCGAAGAAATTTTTTAACCAGCCCATCATGTCTGGCGGCATTATTTTCATCCATCAATATGGAAATATTCTGACCTTGTAATTCCTTTTGTGTATAGCCTGTCATTTTGGCTAAGGAAGGATTGCTCAGGGTCATTATTCCATGCTCATCAATAACAACAACACCAAACAGGACGTTATCAAGTACACCACTCAGAAGAGTCTGTTGTTTTAAACTTTCTCGTTCAATTTGTACACGCAGGGAGATATCACGAATAATCCAGTAGATATCCTTATCACAAACAACAGGGCGTATACGCAACCATATGTTGGAGGTGTCGAAATAGCCTTCGATGTCTTCTGGTTGATTGTCTTTAACGGATTTTTTTATTCCTTTATAAAAGGTGCTAACAAGTCCAGGAAAAACTTCCCAGATTTCAACGCCAAACTGATCGGAGTTTTTAATGCCAAAAATATCAGCAGCATTCTGATTTAATGAGGTGAGTCGCCACTGTTGATCAAGTTTGATAATGGCATCGCTGGTGTTGTTTGAGACGGCAACCAGCTCATCCCACAGGTGCTGCATCTCGGGTGATAGATCTTTTCGATCCATCGCCTTAATCGCATTGGCATCTGACCCAAAGAGATCATGCACAGTGGTTTTCTGCTTATTTTTCATTGATGCGCTACAGCCTGACTCGGTGGTGACTCCCCGTGATATTAGTCGGCGTTTGTGGGCTTAACTTTAAGGAATCTATGGTCATATGAATTGACCAATGCGTTGCTAAGTCTATGAAAGTATTGAGAATTGTATTAAAAGTCGGTTTTTTGGTAGAAACTGAATACAGTTCTTAATCAGGTTCTCGCGGCCAGCTGGCCAGCAGAATAGCGACGCCCAGGCTGGCGCTGATCCAGGAGACTAGTGGAAAGTCTCCCAACATCGGTTTGGCAAAACCATCGAGGGCGTAAATGACAGCAGCGGAAATAAGAAAGCCTGCGCCTGTGATCGCAGCAAAATTGCGGCGACTGCTGCGATGAATTTCACGTTGAATATTTTCCAGCTGCTTCGAATCCAGCTTCATTTTTAATTCGCCCTGCTTGGCCTGTTGTAGAACATCAAACAGCATGTTCGGCATTTGTGGCAGGCGCTCTGCCCACAGCGGCACGTTTTCTTTTAAGTGTTTAAACAGCGCACGTGGACCAATTTGGTCACCCACCCAACGCTCAAGAAAGGGCTTGGCACTTTTCCAGAGGTCCAGATCCGGATTAAGCTGTCGTCCCAGCCCTTCAATATTCAACAGAGTTTTTTCGAGTAACACCAGTTGCGGCTGAACCACCATATTAAAACGGCGTCCGGTTTCAAACAGGCGAATCAATAAATGGCCAAAGGAAATTTCTTTTAGCGGTTTATCAAAAATCGGTTCGCACACGGTACGAATTGCCGATTCAAATTCTGCCACGGGTGTGTCTTTATCAACCCAGCCTGAATCGATATGTAACTGCGCAACGCGTCGATAATCACGATTAAAAAAGGCGAGAAAGTTTTCCGCCAGATAACGCTGATCAGATGCGGTTAATGTCCCCATAATGCCAAAATCAACGGCGATGTATTTGCCTTCTTTGGAAACAAAAATATTACCCGGATGCATGTCGGCATGGAAAAAACTATGACGATAGACCTGGGTAAAGAAAATGTTCACACCACGGTCGGCCAGCTTTTCCAGATCAATGCCTTCAGCGCGTAATGTGTCGATGTCACTGATGGGAATGCCTTCAATACGTTCCATCACCAGCACATTGCGTTTGGCAAATTGCCAGTATACTTCGGGCACATAGAGTTCTTCCGACATCAGGAAGTTGCGTCGCAGTTGCGAGGCATTCGCCGCTTCGCGCATCAGATCCAGTTCATCAAGAATGGTCTTTTCAAACTCGGCAACGACTTCAACCGGTCGGAGTTGTCCGCCACCTTTCCAGTATTTTTGTAACTGATAGGCGATGGTATAGAGCAGTCGGATATCGCGCTTGATAACCGGCAGAATATTGGGCCGCACAATTTTGACTACGACCTCATCGCCATTTTGTAATACGGCACCATGTACCTGAGCGATCGAAGCAGAGGCAAACGGGGCTGCCTCAAACGACTTAAACAGGGTCTCGGGTGTCTGGCCATAGGCCTGGGTCAGAATCTTACGAGCAATAGCGTCGGCAAAGGGTGGCACCTGATCCTGTAGTTTCGCCAGCTCATCGGCAATATCATCGGGGAGTAAGTCACGCCGAGTCGACAGGATCTGGCCAAATTTAACGAAAATAGGGCCAAGAGACTCCAGACTGCGACGGATGCGTTCACCTCTGCTGGCGCGGCGCGAAAGCCAGGTCCAGGGCATGATGATCTTGAGAAAACGTACTGGGCGAAACAGATGTGATGCCAGAATCAGATCATCCATACCATGGCGCATTAGTACCTGACTAATATATATGAGTCTGAAAAAATCGCCGAAACGCGCCATTGGGTTTATCTTGTTTTTATCGTGAAAACGGAGATTGTACGGTGTCAGCCAGTCAGTGACCAGCACTGGAAAAATTTTATCTCAGGGCCGCTATGCTAAACTTCTGTTATGTATCTCGATAGTTTTATTACTTCAGCCTTACTGGTTCTTTTTGTTACCTCTATCGCCGTTGCGCTTTTTAAATACCTGCATCTGGGTTCGGTGCTGGGCCTGCTGGTGGCCGGTATTATTGTTGGGCCCTATTCACCGGGCCCCTATGTCACCGAACATGTCGAGGATGTACGACACTTTACCGAGTTAGGTGTGGTGTTACTGTTATTTCTGATCGGCATCGAGATTAAACCTTCACGACTCTGGGCCATGCGGCGTGATGTGCTGGGGCTGGGTTCCTTGCAGATCCTTCTTTCAGGTCTGGCCATTGGCCTGTACTTCATGATGTACCAGTCTTCATGGCAGGTGGCCATGTTGATTGGCATGACCTTCGCGCTTTCATCAACCGCCTTTGTATTACAGCTGTTGCAGGAACGTGGTGAGATCGCCAGCCAACATGGCACCACGGCCTT
>JAOULB010000149.1 GCA_029882235.1 Gammaproteobacteria bacterium
CATGCCGCCCTTACTGGCCTTTTTCATCATTTTTTGCATCTGGGTGAACTGCTTCAACAGGCGATTGACGTCCTGCACCTGAGTGCCGGAACCCGCTGCAATGCGACGTTTACGCGAGCCCTTGATAATGTCCGGTTTGCGCCGTTCCCTGGGTGTCATGGAGTAAATAATGGCCTCCATCCGTCCCATTTGCTTTTCATCCACCTGACCGGGCAGGTTTTGCGGTAATCCCGGCATACCGGGCAATTTATCCATCAGACTGCCAATACCACCCATTTTCTTCAGCTGCTGAAATTGTTCCAGAAAATCCTCCAGGTCAAAGCCTTTGCCCTTTTTGACCTTATTGGCCAGTTTCTCGGCCTTGGCAACATCAATGCTTTCCTGAGCCTGTTCGACCAGACTGACGACATCGCCCATACCCAGAATGCGAGAGGCAACACGATCGGGATGGAAGACTTCAAGTGCGGTACTTTTTTCACCGACCCCGAGGAATTTGATGGGCTTGCCGGTGATCTGTCGGATCGACAGTGCGGCACCACCACGGGCATCACCATCGGTCTTGGTCAGCACCACTCCGGTCAGAGGCAGGGCATCGTCAAAGGCCTTGGCAGTATTCGCGGCATCCTGTCCCGTCATACTATCGACAACAAACAGGGTCTCGACTGGACTCAGCGTTTTATGCAGGCGCTGGATTTCATCCATCATTTCGTTATCGATGTGCAACCGACCCGCAGTATCAACAATGAGCACGTCCTGATGCTTAATCTTTGCCTCTTTGAGTGCCGCCTTGGCCAGTTTAACTGGATCCTGGTTTGGCGTGGTGGGATAAAATTCAGCCCCAACATCTTTAGCCACAGTCTGAAGCTGGTCGATCGCAGCAGGACGATAGACGTCTGCACTGACTAACATCACCGATTTTTTCTGTTTTTCCTTCAACCAGCGCGCCAGTTTACCCACGGTGGTTGTTTTACCTGCACCCTGCAGGCCTGCCATCAGAATGACTGCAGGAGGTGTAACATTGAGCTCCAGTCCTGCGTTGGCCTCGCCCATCAGCTTTGTGAGCTCGTCATTGACGACTTTGACGAGCACCTGACCTGGGGTCAGACTTTTTATAACTTCTTCGCCCACAGCTCGCTGGCGAACCTGCTCGATAAACACTTTCACCACTGGCAGCGCAACATCGGCCTCGAGTAAGGCCATGCGTACTTCACGCAACGAGTCTTTTATATTGTCTTCACTGAGACGCCCCACCCCACGAAGATTGCGGACGGTTTTGCCAAGACGTTCTGAAAGGCCATCAAACATTATGCTAATCCGGTAATTACTTATTCACGGTGAGTATGAACACCGTAGAAAAATCAGGGAGGGTATTATAGCTGGAATCGCTGACCGCCGCGCAAGGACTCGATCGTTTGATCGGTAATTTCCTGCTGGCATTGCTCGAAAATGATTTTTTCAGAGCCCGGTTTGTGGTGACTGAGATAGATTTTTGGTTTGTGGTTGAGCTTTTTAATATCTTCGCCAAGGCTTTCAGGGCAATAGTGGCCTGCCTTCTGGCTCAGAAGTTTATCCTGATTGGTAAAGGCTGCTTCGACAATCAGCACATCGAGTTTTTCATACCGATTAAGCGCCGCCCAGAAACCATCATTCGTTGAGGTATCCCCGCTAAAGGCGAACACACCACCGGGACCTTCGACAATATAACCAACCGCTGGCACGACATGTCTGACTTTAACCATCTCAATAGTGAGACCATCAATTTTATATGTTGATCCTGCCAGCATAGGCTCAAAACGAAGCACAGGTTTATCCTGGCTCGGCAAGAGCGAGAAATCAGGCCAGATGACATTATTGAACAGGTGTTGCTGAAAGGCCTTGATGGTCTCCTGCTGCGCATGAATCGTGATTGGCGTTTTAATATGATCAAAAATACTATCGATCATCAGTGGCAGACCACCAATATGATCAAGATGAGAATGCGTAATAAAAACATGCTGGATCGATTTCATCTCATCCAGAGACAAATCACCCAGACCGGTACCGGCATCAATTAATATATTGTTATTTACGAGAAGCGTGGTGGTTCTTAGTTCCTGACCAATGCCACCACTACACCCCAATATTCTGAGTTCCATAAGATTCGTTTTTCTCTTTATTTGCCGTCTAATGATTTCTGGTTTATCCCTAAACTTTTCATGAATATAATTCTTATTAGCGGCTGTTTTTAGTCATTTTTTAACATGTTAGTGTGACATTAGCGAAGTAAAACAGAAAGATACACGCGTCACAAGCTATGTATCCAATTCGCTTAAACAGATATAGTATAGGGAATAGAAAATAAAAATGAGAATGATGCTATATTTTTATTTCCGCAATTATAAAAAGAGATTAAACTGAACTCAGGAACAAAAACGAATAGCCTCATAATGACAACGATTTCATGTATATAAGCCTTACTATATTAACCATCATTCTATATCTGATTTGTGGCGGTATCCTGCTTTTAAACCTGCTCAATAAACTGTCATCAGATTCTATTGGTAAACAAAAACTGTTGAGTCTGGCCGGGGTCACTGTCGCGCTGCATTCCTTTGTGTTGTACAGCACATTGTTTACGCCTACAGGAATTGATATTGGATTTTTTAATGTGCTGTCAATCGTTGCCTGGCTGGTCAGTTTGCTGCTGACCTTCGCGGCCCTGTCCATGGCAGTGGAATGTCTGGGTGTGCTTGTCTATCCATTTGCTGCATTATTTTTATCCACCAGTTTGTTATCTAACGAAAGCCATTTACTGCCCTACACACTTTCTGCTGGATTACTGTTTCACGTCATGATTTCAATTCTGGCCTATAGCCTGTTAAGTATTGCTGCGGTACAGGCCATTCTGTTGTATGTGCAGGATAAACAGCTCCACAATAAACACCCTGGTGGAATTATTCGCTCTTTTCCACCACTGGAAACAATGGAAACACTCTTGTTTCAAGTTATCATTATTGGCTTTATTATGCTTGGCGTCTCATTATTCAGCGGGATTGTTTATCTTGAAGATATTTTCGCGCAACATCTTGTGCACAAAACAACGCTCTCAATCATTGCCTGGATATTGTTTGGTATTTTGTTACTGGGGCGCTGGCGTTATGGCTGGCGAGGTAAAACGGCAATCCGCTGGACCATTAGCGGCTTTGTATTTCTGATGCTGTCTTACTTTGGCAGCAAATTTGTCATTGAACTCATTCTTCATCGCAGCGCTTAAGCGCTTGACGATACATCTGTGATCAGTAAGATCAAATTTCTATTTCTTCACGAGACCCTTTCTCATTGAATGACATCCCATTAAGTATACTGTTTTTCTCACTCCTGTTACTTGTGATTGTATCAGGCTTTTTCTCAGGCTCTGAAACAGGCTTGATGAGTTTAAATCGGTATCGATTAAAACACCTTGCTGATAAAAAACATAAAGGTGCTCAACGCGCGCAGCGTTTACTTGAGACACCTGATCGTCTGATCGGATTGATTCTGCTAGGCAATAATATGGTCAATATTCTTGCCTCAGCGATCGCCACAATCATTGGTATCCGTTTGCTTGGTGATTATGGTTTTATCTTTAGTACTATTGCCCTTACTCTGGTGATACTTGTGTTTGCTGAAGTGACACCAAAAACACTGGCCGCCATGTATCCAGAGCGATTTGCCTTGCCGTCTTCATTTATCCTCAGCCCGATGCTGAAAGTTTTGTATCCGCTGGTCTGGTTTATTAATCTCTTTACCCGACTGATCTTCAAGATACTGGGTATTAGTACTGCGGCGCGCTCAAGCCACGATCTAAATAGTGAAGAACTCCGTATCGTAGTTAATGAAGCCAGCACCATGATTCCACATCAACATCAACAAATGTTGTTGAGTATTCTCGATCTGGAAAAGGTCACCGTCGAAGATATTATGGTGCCAAGAAATGAAATCACCGGTATCAACCTGAATGACGACTGGAATAATATTGTGTCACAGATGTCGGAAAGCCTGCATACGCGTTTACCTGTGTTTCAGGGCGATATTGATCACATTGTTGGCATTATTCATATTCGTCATGCCCTGCACCTTTTTCATAAAGAAAACACCGAGCTTGAGGATCTAAAACAAATCATTCATGACGCCTATTTTGTCCCTGTAGGAACGCCACTCAACACCCAGTTACTCAACTTTCAAAAAGCCAGACGTCGTATTGGGCTCGTCGTGAATGAATACGGCGACATTCAGGGGCTGGTCACGCTGGAAGATATTCTCGAAGAAATTGTTGGGGAATTTACCACTGACCCTTCTGCAATGAGTAAGGATGTGCATCTGGAAGAAGACGGCTCCTATCTGGTTGATGGCAGTGCAACTGTACGTGAATTAAACCGCGTACTGGGCTGGGAACTACCGACCGAAGGACCAAAGACACTTAATGGCCTTATTCTGGAATATCTGGAAACTATTCCTGATCCGGGCACAAGTTTATTAATCGCCGATTACCCACTGGAAATTGTTCAGACCTCACAAAGTAGTGTTAAAACAGTGCGTATTCATCCCGACTGGAAACAATCTGCAAAAGAAAAAAACGCAGAAGACTAAGTTTGTACCTCCATTATTTCTGATCCGGGTCTATACTCAAATCGAAGGCACTGTCGCTTAAACATCTGGTCATTTGCTAGTGGAGAATGCCCTTTTGTCGCATTTAACCCTGGCCTTTAAAGGTCGCACATTACGAATTTTTCCTGTTACTCCGGGCACAATGTTGATCGGAAACGACCCAGATTGTGATATTCATATCGACAGTCTGGCCATACAGGCACAGCATACGCGTATCGTCAGCGCGGGTGAAAACTCTGTGCTTTATAATCTTGCTAAAGATGTTGGTACCTATGTAAACCACCAACGTGCCGAACAGCATCTACTTAAGGACGGTGACATTATCCGTATTGGCAAACACACATTAAATTTTGCCTTCGAAGCCCCTGCTCAAGTTAAAGAACCTATTTTCGACCCCTATAAATCTATGCTGGAAATACAGCAACCCATTGATGAAGCCAGACTGGTTAATGTTCCGACGCAGGATCAGGGCTGGTTGCAGGTCCTTAATGGTCAGAATCTCGGTAAAACCTTAAGTCTGCATCGCTCAATGACCAACCTGGGCAAGAAAGGGGTCGCTACTGCGGTAATAACCCGACGGACAGATGGCTATTTTATTTCTCACCTTGAGGGTAAATATCCGCCGCTAGTAGACGATACACCTATAGGAGACAACAGTTTTAAACTCTCCGATGGCGATACCATACAAATTGGAAATATCAGACTCCAGTTTTATCTGGATTCCTAAGGACATTTATCATGAGCAACTCTGAGCAAAAACGACATTTCACCCGCGTCCCCTTCGATGCAGAAGTCAGGGTCGTAAGTAAAGCAGGTGAGCACTGGAATAGTCATATGATGGATGTCAGTTTAAAGGGGGCGCTCATTGCTACACCAGAAAACTGGCAGGGTCAGGTCGGTGATGACTTTCTACTTGAGTTATTACTTGCCGGTGATGATATAAAAATTGATATGGAGGTCAGTGTTGCCCATGTAGAACCGAACAGAGTCGGTTTTTATTGCAAGAACATCGACATTGATAGCGTTACCCACTTGCATCGCCTGATTGAACTTAATCTGGGCAGTGAAGAACTACTTGAGCGAGAAATAGCTGAAATGCTTGAGCTCAACGGATAAGTGCGATCGCCTCATCCAGTCGACCCACTCCTTGAATTTCCATCCCGCCTAATTTCGATTTTGGCTTATTGCCATTAGGAACAATAGCTCGTTTGAAACCATGTTTCATTGCCTCACGTAAGCGCTCTTCACCATTGGGTACGGGGCGAATTTCACCTGCAAGGCCAACTTC
>JAOULB010000150.1 GCA_029882235.1 Gammaproteobacteria bacterium
CGAGTTCAATCAGCAAATTTTAGATTGGGTGAGCTTTGTTCCCCTTAAGGAAGGTTTAAGCTAAATGAAATTGTTTTCCCCCATATACGAAAAAGTCATGCAATGGGCGGCTCACCGTCATGCCGAACGATACCTTGCAGGTATGAGTTTTGCTGAATCTTCATTTTTTCCAATCCCTGTTGACGTTATGCTGGCCCCCATGGCACTGGCGCAACCTCACAGAGCGTGGCGTTTCGCGGGCCTGGCGACCATCACTTCGGTACTTGGAGGTATCGCAGGTTACCTGATTGGCATGTTTGCCTTTGAGCTAATTGAACCCTTGCTGCATTCAGCGGGCTACTGGGCTAGATATGAGATGACTCAGGAATGGTTTACAAAGTGGGGCGTGTGGGTGATTTTTATCGCTGGATTCTCACCGATCCCTTATAAAATTTTTACCATTAGTGCCGGTGTCATTGGGATGGCAATGCTGCCATTTGTCATCGCCTCAGTTGTTGGTCGTGGCGCGCGATTTTATCTGGTGTCAGGATTGATGGTCTGGGGTGGTGCGCGAATGGAAGCAAAGATTCGCCAGTATGTGGATTATCTTGGTTGGACGGTGGTGGCGTTACTCATTATTGGCTACTTCCTGTATTTCTAAATGATGATCTTCCGCTATCTGATAGTTGCGCTGATGCTTATCAATACAGTGGCCTGTGGACACAAGGGTGTGTATACAAAAGGTTACTTCAGTGGCCAGTCAGGTCAGGGGCAGTCAGATGACAATAAAGTCAGTCGTCCTGCGGTAAAGCGACTAAGAAACGTTCACATTGTAAAAAAAGGTGAAACTTTATACTCATTGGCCTGGCAATATGGACATGATTATCGAGAAGTGGCTCGCTGGAATAATATTCCAGTGCCTTATACGATTTATCCAGAGCAAAAATTACGTGTTCGAAAGCCTGAAGCGACTAATGATGTTGCCCATAAAAACCATGCTAAGCACAGTGTTACTCCATCATCCAATAAACCCGCTCCACAACAGAAATTTCCCGGTAAATTAAAGTGGAACTGGCCCACAAAAGGCAAAGTCATTACTACATTTTCAAACAGTGATCCCGGTCGCAAAGGGATTGATATCAGTGGAAAATCGGGTCAGGCAATTCGTGCCACAGCAGCCGGTTATGTTGTGTATAGTGGGAGTGGACTTCGAGGCTATGGAAAGCTTATTATCCTAAAACATAACGAGACGTTTTTTAGTGCCTACGCACACAATCGACACTTATTAGTCAAGGAAGGACAAAAGGTTAAGGAAAAAGAGCAGATTGCCGATATGGGTAATACGGGAGCTGACCGGGTGAAATTACACTTTGAAATACGACGCGACGGAACCCCAGTCAATCCTTTGTATTATTTGCCAAAACAATAACAACTAAAATACCAGGCTAGTAGCGGTAATAAGGGATAACATGACTAAGAGAACAAACCAGGCCAAGAAAAAACCAGATATAAATGACGACGACGAGATCGATTTAAAAGAAGTTGAGGATGATGAAGTCATCCTCGACACATCGGATGATGAGCTGGATGATGAGCCAGAAGAGGAAAAGAAAGTTTCCTACAAGGCAGGCGATGTTCCAGATGGTCAACTCGACGCAACCCGTCTCTATTTGAGTGAAATCGGTTTTTCCGCACTACTGACGGCTGAAGAAGAAGTCTACTATTCCCGGCTTTCCAAAAAAGGTGACGAGTCCGGTCGCCAGAAAATGATTGAGTGTAATCTGCGCCTGGTCGTAAAGATTGCCCGTCGTTATTTGAACCGAGGTCTGGCCTTACTCGACCTGATTGAAGAGGGCAATCTTGGCCTGATTCGCGCGGTTGAGAAATTTGATCCCGAACGTGGGTTCCGCTTTTCTACCTATGCGACCTGGTGGATTCGCCAGACGATTGAACGCGCCATCATGAATCAGACCCGCACCATTCGCTTGCCGATTCATGTCGTCAAAGAAATCAACATCTATCTGCGTGCAGCGCGCCATCTGGCGCAGACCCTGGATCATGAGCCCAGCCCTGAAGAGATCGCTGAACTGCTCGACAAGCCGATTGACGATGTAAAACGTATGCTCGGCCTGAATGAGCGCATTGCCTCTGTTGATACACCCATGGGGCGAGACTCTGAAAATTCACTGCTGGATGCGATTCCAGATGAAAACAATACAGACCCCGTCCTTTTATTACAGGACGACGATGTACGCGGCAATATCGTCCAGTGGCTTAACCAGCTTACTGAAAAACAGCGTGAGGTGGTTGAGCGTCGATTTGGCCTCAGTGGCCATGATGTTGCCACCTTGGAAGAAGTCGGTGCCAGTATTGGGGTAACCCGTGAACGAGTGCGTCAGATCCAGATCGAGGCCTTGCGTAAACTTCGCGAGATTCTGGAAAAAGAAGGCTATTCCGGCGACGCGCTGCTCAAGTAACGTCCTTCACGACTCAATAATCAATAATGCCATGGCCTTGCGGCCTTCGGATTGCACAATATTGTAGGTGCGACAGGCTGCCGTGGTATCCATCACCTCTATCCCAATCGCTGAACGAGCAAAAGGCTCCAGTAGCCTGGCAGCAGGGAAGTGCTGTGACTGACCTGTGCCAAAGATGACTAGCTCAGGCTGATGCTGCCAGACCAGCCCAAAATGGCTTTCAGTCAGTGCATCAAAATGATTTAAATCCCAGTCAATGACTTCACCTGTGGGGCAAAGCACAACACTCTTTGTGCAGACACGCGTTTCCTGTACTGGGGCATCCCCGCCTTGAGACAGCATCTGCAAGGTGATCTGATCCGGTTGGCAGGATTGCACACTGACACCCAGCGATTTTTCCAGATTAAATTTCATTTTCGATTAATTTCCCTACACCATAAGGTAGATTGACACGATTTCAGCAGAACCGTAATGTTACCAGCTTTGCTGTGTCGTGTTGGGGCAAAAAACGAGGCCAAATATGTGGATTCTGGGCATAAAAAGCGCAGCAGATAGAGTTTTATTTGCGCTCAAAGAGTACAATACGGCCCGCTGATGAACAGGCCTTAGGCTGAAAAATCGTGGCTATTAAATAATTGAGAAAATCAGGAAGGAGAGTTGAGTGAATCCGGTTAAAGTTGGTTTACTGGGGCTGGGCACAGTCGGTGGCGGCACCGTTAATGTTCTAAAACGCAATGCTGAAGAAATTGCGCGCCGTGCAGGTCGGGGTATTGAAATCGTTCATGCTGCTGCACGTGACCTGAACAAGCCACGAATTTGTGATACTGACGGGATTCAGCTTTGTACTGATCCGAGCGAAGTAGTTAACAATCCTGACGTAGAGATAATTGTTGAATTAATAGGCGGCGACGGCCTGGCCAAAGACATGGTCATGCAGGCGATAGAGCAGGGCAAACACGTTGTTACTGCCAACAAGGCACTGATCGCAAAATACGGCAATGAGATTTTTGCCAGGGCACAGCAGAAGGGTGTCATGGTTGCATTTGAAGCTGCGGTGGCTGGTGGTATTCCTATCATTAAAGCTATTCGTGAAGGTCTGGCAGGTAATCAGATCCAGTGGCTGGCGGGTATCATCAATGGTACCGGCAACTTCATCCTTACCGAAATGAAAGACAAGGGTCGTGACTTCGATGACGTCCTCAAAGAAGCCCAGCAGCTGGGCTATGCCGAAGCCGATCCCACCTTCGATGTTGAAGGTATTGATGCGGCACACAAACTCACTATTCTTGCTTCCATTGCCTTTGGTATTCCTTTGCAGTTTGAAAAAACCTTTACCGAAGGTATTAGTACCATTACTCGAGACGATGTTGCCTATGCCGAAGAGCTGGGTTATCGCATTAAGCATCTTGGTGTGGCGCGACGCAGTGAGAAAGGTATTGAGTTACGGGTACATCCAACCTTAATTCCAGAACGCCGTTTGATTGCCAATGTCGATGGCGTCATGAATGCAGTGCTGGTAATGGGTGATGCCGTTGGACCGACACTTTATTATGGTGCCGGAGCAGGTGCAGAGCCAACAGCATCTGCTGTGGTTGGAGACCTGGTTGATGTTGTACGTGCACTGACTGCAGACCCTGAGAACCGCGTTCCACACCTGGCCTTCCAGGCCGATGCACTGGCCAACGATCCGATTTTATCGATTGATGATGTCGAGACCGCTTATTACTTGCGTATGTCAGTACAGGACAAACCGGGCGTGATGGCCAAAGTCGCCAGTATTCTGGCAGAGAGTGATATCAGTATTGAAGCCATTATTCAGAAAGAGCCTGTTGCGGAAGGCAGCTTTGCCAATATCATTATGTTGACCCACAAGGTGCAGGAAAAGCAGATGAATGCCGCCATCGCCAGCATTGAAGCACTGGATACCATCGATGGAAAAGTTAAACGTATCCGCATGGAAACATTGGATGCTAATTAATAAATTTAAAAGTTCAGGAGTAATGTAATGCCACTTCGTCCCCGTTATACCGGACTCATTGATAAATATCGTGACCGTTTACCTGTACATGATGACACGCGGATTATTAGTTTGGGTGAAGGTAACACGCCGCTTATTCGTCTGAGTAATATTCCAAAGGCGATTGGGAAAGATGTCGACATCTATGTGAAATACGAAGGTCTGAATCCAACAGGTTCATTTAAAGATCGCGGTATGACCATGGCCGTAACAAAAGCAGTAGAAGAGGGAAGCAAGGCGATCATCTGTGCATCAACAGGCAACACCTCAGCCGCAGCTGCAGCCTATGCATCGCGTGCGGGTATTACTGCATTTGTTTTGATCCCTGAAGGCAAGATTGCCATGGGTAAACTGGCCCAGGCCATGATGCATGGCGCCGTGGTGATTCAAATCAAAGGTAATTTTGATGCTGGAATGGAACTGGTGAAGCAGGTTGGTAAAGAAGCACCTGTGACGATTGTTAATTCTATTAACCCATTCCGCTTGCAAGGGCAGAAGACCGCAGCATTTGAGATTCTTGAAGAACTGGGTAGTGCACCTGATTATCACTGCATTCCAGTGGGTAACGCCGGCAATATCACGGCACACTGGATGGGCTATAACGAATATCACGAGCATGGCATCGTCAATGATGTGCCCAAGATGGTCGGTTATCAAGCAGCAGGTTCAGCACCGTTTATGCGTGGAGAGATGGTGGATAACCCTGAAACCGTCGCAACGGCGATTCGTATTGGTCATCCACAGAGCTGGGATAAGGCCTGGCATGTGCAGAAGGAATCCAAGGGCTGGTTTGATGAATGCGCCGATGAAGAAATTCTCGCCGCGCAAAAACTACTGGCTGAAAAAGAAGGGGTGTTCTGTGAACCTGCCTCAGCGACTTCATTGGCCGGTGCGATGAAGGATATTGCTAGCGGTAAAATTCCAGAAGGCAGCAAGATTGTTTGTACCCTGACAGGCCATGGCCTGAAAGATCCGGATACCGCAATTAAACAAAGTACTTCGCCGATGTTGACCGTTGATGCGACTCTTGACCAGGTTAAAAAGGCGATTCTAGACAACATGAGTTAATCCTGTGAAGGATGCTTATACTTAAAGGCTGTTATGCTAACTTGCATAGCGGCCTTTTTATTGAATGTATGAAACAGAAAAACTGAGCCATTGTGATCAATAAACTGACCTTGTTCATTCCTGATTTACTCAATGCGCCACTGGGCCTGGAGGCCTTTGCCGAGTCAGAGCAACCAAAGCTGCCTGCACTGTTGCGTTTGTTAAGTCGTGCAGAGATCAGTCATGATGCAAACGCAAATTATTTTTATGAACTTATGCAGAGATTCTGTTTAATTCATTCAGGCGGAGATATTCCTGCCGGATCAATCAGTCATTTCATTCGCACAGGTGAGCACGATCAAAAGTGGCGGCTC
>JAOULB010000151.1 GCA_029882235.1 Gammaproteobacteria bacterium
GCCCTGCCATGCTGATTGGTTTAGGTGGTGGTGCGGCATCATCAATGGCTACAGGTGAAAGCCATGAAGATCTGGACTTTGCCTCAGTACAACGTGGTAATCCGGAAATAGAACGTCGTGCACAGGAAGTGATTGATCGCTGCTGGCAAATGGGTGAGGCCAATCCCATCATTAGTATTCACGATGTGGGTGCAGGTGGTTTATCCAATGCCATGCCAGAGCTGGTTAATGATAGTGGTCGCGGTGGTAAGTTCGAGTTACGTGCCATCCCGAATGATGATCCCGGCATGTCACCGATGGAAATCTGGTGCAACGAATCTCAGGAACGCTATGTGCTGGCTGTCCACAATGATGACATGGAACGTTTTCGTGCCATCTGTGAACGTGAGCGTTGCCCGATTGCGGTGATTGGCGAAGCGACAGAAGAAAAAGATCTGATTCTTGGTGATGGTCATTTTGATAACACCCCCATCAATATCCCACTGGAAGTGTTACTCGGTAAGCCGCCAAAAATGTTACGCGATGTGCATCATCGTCCGTTCCAGAAGGCTGAGATTGATACCTCTGCGATAACTGATTTACAGGATGCAGCAAAACGTGTGCTCAGCTTACCCACGGTTGCCTCAAAGAATTTTCTGATCACCATTGGTGATCGCAGCGTGACGGGACTGGTAACACGCGATCAAATGGTCGGGCCCTGGCAGGTACCGGTTGCGGATGTGGCTGTGACGGCAAGTAGTTTTGATACCCATACCGGTGAAGCCATGGCCATGGGTGAACGAACTCCAAGTGCCTTATTGAGCCATGCCGCTGCCGCACGCATGGCGGTCGGCGAAGCATTAACAAATATTGCTGCCGCGAATATTGAAAAACTGGGCGACATGGTTCTTTCGGCTAACTGGATGGCACCTGCAGGACATCCAGGCGAAGATGCGGGTCTCTATGAAGCAGTAAAAGCCGTGGGGATGGAGTTATGTCCTGAGCTGGGTATTGCCATACCTGTGGGTAAAGATTCCATGTCGATGAAAACCGTCTGGCAGGATGACAAAGGCGAGCATTCTGTGACGGCGCCCATGTCGCTGATCATCTCAGCCTTTGCACGCGTGCAGGATGTGCGGAAAACATTAACGCCTGAGTTAAAAACGAATCAGGGCGATACAGATTTAATTCTGATTGATTTAGGTAAAGGCCAGAATCGACTCGGTGCATCCTGTCTGGCGCAGGTCTATCAACAGATTGGCCATCATCCTGCGGATCTGAATGATGTACAAAGTTTTAAAGCCTTCTTTAATACTATTCAATTGCTCAATCAGAAACATTTATTACTGGCTTATCATGATCGTTCTGATGGTGGTTTATTCGCAAGCATCTGTGAAATGGCCTTTGCCGCGCACTGCGGGGTTACTATCAAGCTGGATCAATTAGGCGATGATGTTGTCGCAGCCTTGTTTAATGAAGAATTAGGCGCAGTGATTCAGGTAAAACATCAGGACACGGATGATGTACTGGCCTGGTTGCATGATGCCGGACTCGGACACTATAGCCATGTCATTGGTCAGATTAATAATGATGACCGTATTGTCTTCACCGCACATGATAAAGAAGTGCTTGCAGCAAACCGTGTAGACTGGCAACGCATCTGGTCTGAGACCAGTTATCACATGCAGTCTATTCGTGATAATGCCGAATGTGCACGACAGGAATTTGATCTTCTGCTGGATGAAAAAGATCCGGGCATACAAACCAGCCTTAGTTTTGATCCACAGGAAAATATAACGGCACCTTATATAAATCTGTCGAGACCGGATATGGCCATTCTGCGTGAGCAGGGCGTCAATGGTCAGGTAGAAATGGCAGCTGCATTTGATCGTGCCGGATTTAACAGCATTGATGTGCACATGAGCGATTTGATTTCAGGTCAGCTTGATCTGGCTCGATTCAAAGGTCTGGTTGCCTGTGGTGGATTCTCCTATGGCGACGTTCTAGGTGCCGGTGGCGGCTGGGCGAAGTCGATTTTATTTAATCCGCAGGTACGTGATCAGTTCGAAAATTTTTTTAAACGAGACGATACCTTTGGACTGGGTGTGTGCAATGGTTGTCAGATGATGTCACATCTAAAAGATCTCATTCCTGGTGCGACACACTGGCCACGCTTCTTACGAAATCAGTCAGAACAGTTTGAAGCGCGCTTCTCATCGGTTGAAGTACAGGCCTCACCTTCAATCCTGTTACAGGGCATGGAAGGTTCGCGATTACCGATTGCCATTGCTCATGGTGAAGGACGGGCTAGTTTCGCTGATGATTCGCAGACCAATCAAGAGCTCGTTTCGCTTCGGTATATTGATCATTATGGGCAGGCAACAGAACAGTATCCGTTTAATCCGAATGGTTCACCACAGGGCATCACTGGTTTAACAACAGAAGATGGTCGCTTTACGATAATGATGCCGCATCCAGAACGAGTATTTTTAACCATGCAGCATTCCTGGCACCCAGAAGACTGGGGCGAAGATGCACCCTGGCTACGTTTATTCCGCAACGCCCGCGTCTGGATCGACTAATCTCTACGCTATGCAAGCCCTGAAAATTCGAAACCTGGTAAAAACGTATAAAGGTGGCGTTGAAGCCCTGCGTGGCGTTGATCTGGATGTGCCTGCTGGCGATTTCTTTGCCCTGCTTGGCCCGAATGGTGCGGGTAAGTCAACCACAATAGGCATTGCTACTTCGCTCGTCAATAAGACAGGTGGAACCGTTGAGGTGTTTGGCCATGATATCGATAAGGAGCTTGAAGCTGCCAAGAGCTGTATTGGTCTGGTACCGCAGGAGTTTAATTTTAATCAGTTTGAACCCGTCATTGAAATTGTCATGAATCAGGCCGGCTATTATGGCCTGGATCGCAGCACGGCCTATCAGCGTGCAGAAAAATATTTAAAACAACTCAGTCTATGGGAAAAACGTGCGGTGATGGCACGTGAACTCTCTGGTGGTATGAAACGTCGATTAATGATTGCACGTGCGTTAGTGCATGAACCGAAGTTATTGATTCTTGATGAACCTACTGCTGGCGTTGATATCGAGATACGGCGTTCGATGTGGGAGTTTCTGCGTAAAATTAATCAGCAGGGCACGACAATCATTCTAACCACTCATTATTTGGAAGAAGCGGAAAATCTTTGCCGACATATTGCCATCATCAATAATGGCAAGACCATTGAAAGCACAGAAATGAAATCCCTGTTACGACAACTCAAGGTGGAAACATTCTTGTTTTATTTGCAGGAGGCTGTGACACAGGTGCCTGAGATAGCCGGTTATGTGCTTCGCCAACTTGATGAAACAACATTAGAGGTTGACGTGACGTCGGAGCAAAAGCTTTCCAGTTTGTTTTCTGCCTTAGGTGAGCAGGGCATCGAAGTAAAAAGCATGAAAAATAAAAGTAATCGACTGGAAGAACTGTTTGTCAGTATGGTTGAAGGCGGTCAACAATGAAACTGGCGGAACAATATGTTGCCTTTAGCTCACTATTATTAAAAGAAATTCGTCGTTTTATGCGTATCTGGGTGCAGACAGTATTACCCGCCGCCATCACCATGACTTTATATTTTATTATTTTTGGTAACCTGATTGGTTCCCAGCTTAATGACATCCATGGGTTTAAATATATCGACTATATTGTTCCCGGCATAATTTTGATGGCGGTGATCAATAACTCATACGCCAATGTGGTGTCGTCATTCTTTAGCGCAAAGTTTCAACGTCATATAGAAGAACTGCTGATTTCGCCAATGCCTAATTATTTGATCATCATTGGTTATGTGGCGGGTGGTGTTGCTCGAGGAACTGTAGTAGGTATGGCGGTGACGCTTGTCTCGTTATTCTTTGTTGATCTTTCTGTTCAATATTTATGGGTGTCAGTGACTGCAATATTTCTTACTTCTATCTTGTTTTCACTGGCAGGGTTGATTAATGCGGTCTATGCAAAAAGTTTTGATGATATCAGCATCATTCCTACTTTTGTTTTAACGCCACTGACCTATCTTGGCGGTGTTTTTTATTCGGTAAACATGCTGCCAGAGTTCTGGCAAAATGTTTCATTGATTAATCCGATTCTGTATATGGTGAATGCCTTGCGATATGGCATGTTGGGTGTGTCTGATATCGATATCACTACAGCTATGCTTATAATTTGTGGATTTATTGCGGCCTTGTTTACGTTCTCTCTATATCTGCTGAATCGAGGTATAGGTATTCGTAGTTGATTTACTGGACTGAAAAATAAACCACATGTTCATTGTCAACGGTTACTGATTTACCCAGACTGATAAACCCGGAACCGGACAATGGATGTTCTTCTCCCTGTAAATATACTTCCTTGCCGCCCTGCAGTTTTACAAAAGTACCATTGGTGCTGGTATCAATAAGTACAAACTTACCTTTGCGATAGAGAATTTTAGCATGCTGTCTGGATGCTAGATCAGAACCTACTTTCATATCACAGTTGCGAGAGCGGCCGAGAATAAAACTGTCGGTTTTTGTGCAAACCTCTTTGATTACATTCTGGTATGTCAAATATAAGCGTGCTTCTTTGCCAAACAGTGATTTGATTCGTGAGATGTCCATTTCCTGAGTATGAAAATCAGACTCGGTGACATCTTCATAGGGTTGCAGGAGAGAGTCAGTTGAAGCCTTGATGAAGTCCTGCAGCTCCATAATTAAATTGTTTTTTCGTCTAAGAATAAATTTTCCAAGTTGATTCTGGAAATGATCATCAATCATATTGGGTGCGATGGCATAACGTTGACGCCCGGGTTTGTCGTAGTTATGTATCGATAACAGAATATGTTGTTCGTCCGGGATTGAACTAAATTCGAGTTTAACCGGGATAGTTCCATTAATTTTAATTTGTCCGGATTTGTTCGAAATCTTCGCATCTATGCCTGCTCGGGTCAGACTTTCAGCAATGTTGTTACCAGTTTCGGTTTCAAAACCAAAGGCTATCGTGGTTTCAGTAGAGAGCATAAAATTCAGGCTTACGATATCGACATCCGCGCGGTTTTCAAAAGATAGAGAGTAGTTTGCCTGATTCAGATCCTTGATGGTGCCCAGATCCGCAATGGTAAAGTCAGTTTGGGTAATATAGTTCAGGCGATTAAGGCTTGATGTTAATTCATGTAAATAGGCATGAACCTGAGTAATTGCATCAAGCACATGAGAGCGTTTGTAGGTCGCCAGTTGTTTGAGCACGTCCTGACTGGAGCCAGGCATGTCTTCATCAACAGTCGATTGCTGTTTTAATTCATCCAGTATGTCCATCAAAAAACATCCATTCTTTCTAGCGTCGTCGCAGTGATATTAGCAAAGTCCTGTGTATGTTGTAATGGCTTTATCCGACAAGTTTGATAATCCGATCCAGAGTTCGCCAGGGTAGAATACGTCTAAGGGTTGCAAACAGGTAGGTTGGGAAGGTGACATAGTAACGGATTTGCGGGCGTCGACTTTCCAGTGCATGGATGACTCTTTTCAGAACGGCTTCTGGCGGTAAAGTGAAGGGCATGGCCGGTCCCTCTTTTTGTAAACGTTTTTCCATAGCCAGATATTTTTCACGATGCGGGCTATTTTCCCAGTCAATCGTTTTTATAAATGTCTGGTAGGCATTGGCGCGGAATCGACTCAGGATCGGTCCAGGCTCGATCAACGAAATATGGATGTTAGTACCGGCAAGTTCGAGACGCATGGTGTCGGATATTCCTTCAAGCGCATATTTACTTGCGTTATAGGCACCACGATAGGCCATGCTGACCAGCCCTAGTACCGAACTATTTTGAATAATTCGTCCATGTCCCTGCTGACGCATAAT
>JAOULB010000152.1 GCA_029882235.1 Gammaproteobacteria bacterium
ATGCTGCTGCAAATATAGTCTGTGGAAACGACTGTTTATATACATTGTATTCCATCACCGCATCATTAAAGGCCTGACGTGCAAAGGCGACTTTGTTTTCTGTTGTGGTCATCTCTTCACTTAACTGCATCATGTTCTGGTTACCTTTTAGATCAGGATAGGCCTCCATCACCACATTCAAACTACCCAGCGCACCTGCTAATTTACCTTCCGCCTGACTAAGCCCTTTAATCGCATCAGGATTACCTGGATCGGAATGTGCCTGACTTAATCCCTTTGCCGCTGCATTACGTGCTGATATCACAGCATCAAGAGTTTCTCGCTCATGTTTCAAATAACCTTTTGCAATTTCGACCAGATTTGGAATCAGTTCATAGCGGCGCTTCAGTTGAACCTCAATCGTTGCAAAGGCGTTTTTAAAGCGATGCTTAAGCGCAACCAGACGATTAAAAATTGCAATAATATAAAGTGCAACCACACCAATAATGACAAAAAATACAATCAAAGACATATCCATAACATCCCTCCATCTTCATAGAGCTCACTTGAGCCAACTCACATCATATACCTGCCAATCCTCACGGACAAACTGGCTACGGAAAGCAAGACGATAATATAACATAGATTGTAATCATCCCAAGTTTGGGTATGATGTGCATTTTGACAACAAATTATTCCCGACAATATTCGAATATGGTGAATTGACGATGCCTGATCTCGCAGCAAATATGGTTCAACCGGTTGGCGGTTTTCCAATGCATAACATGATGATGCGCTATAGCCTGTTTATACCGAAGTTGTATAACTGGTGTAAGACCCTGGGATTTGAACCGGGTAAAATCATGCCTTCACGTGCATTTTGTTCTGACGAAAGCCAGGGCTACCCAATTATTATGATGGCCAAACACTTTGGAGCTTTCCCATTTAACCATGGCCGAGTCGGCGGCATGGTGGCGACCGATCGCCATGGTCCACATGCCAGTCATGGCCAGGACATGGTTATTATTCAGGCCAGCCATGTCGGTTATGATCCGGAGAGTAAATCATTTGGCACCTATCGGCGACTACAAACCTCTGATCAGTCCTGTGGCCCAAGCTGTGGCAAAATTTTTCATGTCATTGAGTGGTATCAGGAAGAGTATGAATTTGCCTGTAAAAATATTCTATTACAGAAAATTGATGGACAGGACTGTATTGTTATTGATAATCGTCTCCTTCGTGATGATCGCGACGACGGTTTATTATTGCGTCTTGAAAAACTGATCGCCTCTGACAACAGTGGTGAACGTGCACCACTCCAGTCACTCAGCACTTCACGTGTATTCCTTGCAGCTAAGTCTCTCGTCGATAAAATTGGTGAATCGGTGTTCTCCGAGCAGGCCACTAAAATCAGCAGGCATCTGACTGCTGATCTATTTTATTTCCGCCATAACATCAAACCGCTCGAAGAAGGCACTCATCATCTGGAACACAGTCTGATTCGTTATATGCCGCAGATCATCACATCAGATTTCCCAACACTGACCGCCGCACAAATCTATACCCAGGTTGAATTTGATCTCACCTTCCGTTCCATAGTGAAAGAACAGAGTTACAAAGGCAAAAAGCTTTTATTTGTCGCGGGTCTGAATATTGATATCTCTCCCCAGCCCGGTCAGCTATTTCCACTGACCAAGTTTGTTCCCTGGGCTGCCTATTTGCAGAATCCCGATGGTAGTTCACACACCTATGAACAACAGGAATTGTTTGAGTCACTGGAACAACAAGACACAGATAATCCTGATCAGATTAATCTTGAAGATGCGATCCAGATGATGGCATCGGTAAAGGAAATAAGAATTGATATAAAATAAAGATCACATTTCAAGAATATTAGAAATGACTAAAACGACGGTTTTACTACCATAACGACGGTTTTCCTTCTATCCTCGATTCTGCGCCATTTATCTTATTTTTTTTACAATAATCATTTCTACATTTACCCTGTTTGACATCTTTAAACACGACTTCAATCGAAACTGATATAAAACGCTAGAAGACTGATGCCTATCTGGCTACAACAAGGAGGGGAAGATGAGTCGAATAGTCAGGTATATTTATTTACTTACACTAGTGAGTTTCCTTTTTGCCTGTGGTGGCAACGATAATCAAAACTCTGAAAGTGAGCGCTCATCAAACATTGATTCCAATGGTGGTGGAGAACAACCTTATAGCTACTGGTCTGAAACTGCAGTACGTAAGATTCTGCATACCTTTGCCTATGGTGGTCAGGCCACAGACACGCAGATCAGAAGCTGGGCAAATATGGAACCCCGTGCAGCAATCCAGCAAATGCTTACTTTTGAAGAAAACAATCCGCTACTTTCTCCACCCGATAACCTTGCTCTATTACAGGGTGGCACGCTGTCGTATTTACAGGAATACTGGGGCGGATTTCTTGAATCGAACCCAACTCGCAGTGAGCGACGTTACATCTATGCAACTTTGTATGAAGATCAGCTTACCCAAGAAAAATACCTTAGTCCGGTAACTCTGCAACACACCTGGACGGCTTCAATTAATCGCCGAGGTCTGAATCCATTTCGACAAAAAGTTGGTCTATTTTTAACCAATTATCACATGGCAGTTAGCGTGCATAAGGTTCGACCAACCATGATTCGTAGTATGTACGATGACATCATGGAGGCACTTGAAGCGGGCATACCTTTCCATGAAGTGCTTGCGATCGGTGCTACCTCTGCCGCCGTCGCCATGCAATATGGTCATCAGTACAATCGTTATAACAATCTTAGTTCACGTTTTTATGGCAATGATGATTTTGCCCGTGAGTTTCACCAGCTCTTTTTCCGTATTTTAGGGGAAGACTACTCACTTGATTATCATGAAAATACCACGATCGAGCATACCGCCTGGGCATTAACGGGAATGGGCATCGATCGTGACCCTCTAGCATGGGGTGGCAGTGCCAGACCGTTTGATTACTGGACTGACATTATCGACTTTACTGATCATGTAGATGCTGAAGGAAGAACATTAAACAACTTCACTAACCATCATGTTAACAGTGTTGAGATTTTAGGTGCAGATATAAGAGGCAATACTGCAAAAGAAAAAATCGAGGCGCTCGCACAAGTCGCGATTAATGAACGTGAAAGTCTCGATAGTATGCCCGTCTTCATCATTAACTTTTTTGCGGATGATAATTTAAACGATGAAAAAATCGCCGAAATACGAACCCTTTGGCGCAGTATTGAGCCGAAGAATTTACTGACCTTCCTGCAGGAATATGCAATTTCACCGACCTTCCATCGTGAGGATACGTTTAAATATCGTACCGCCTTCAGCCGCAATCTGGCGCTGTTTAATTTAAATACCGTCGATGATGAGGAGGCCTATCATAATTCATGGACTCCACTATGGACGATTAATGAACAGGGTGCGCTGCCCTTTTCACCTGCCCATGATGTTTTCGGCGGTCAAACTTCGATTAATGCGGCAAACAATCCAGATATTTTCAAGAGCGCCTATAACACGGCCGTTGATAACCCCTGGTCTGTAATCAAATACTTTGAATCATATCCTGCAGGAAGCGCCGATACCTGGGAAAAAGACTGGGCACGCGTTATTCCAGCAAATAACTTTGGCAAGTATCGTGTTAAAGAAGTTGGAGAATGGTTGTGGCAACGCTTTGTTGCTGATGGTCTGAAAAATTATGGGCCGATTGAGCGGGCCTATGTAACTGCTTTTCTCGCCACAGGTAATGACTTTGGTATGATTGTTGATCCTGATAATCCCGATGCCAGCTTTACCCCTGAACAGCTTGCCAGCGAACCTTATCGTTCAATTATTGATGCAAATGAAGCTGCCACAATTGATCTCAAAAACAGCGAAACCATTCCTCATCGTATAGCGAATAGATATGTAGGAATGGCAATTAATTTCATTTCAATGACACCATTTATGTTTGCTATGGAGGGCCGATAATATGAACCGCCGTGATTTTCTTAAACTGACCCTCTATTCCACTGCTGCAACAACGCTGGGGAATCCATTCATGCAAGCATTAGCAGCGCATGGCAGTCCACATCGTACTCTGGTTAATGTCATGTGCCTGGGCGGTGCTGATTTTCGTTATATGTTTGCCCCACCACCCTCTGATACTGAATATGCCAATAAATACTGGCAAGCTCGTCAGCCCCTTTATAGTGGCTATGCAGACTACAACTCTGCCTTTGGCAGTCTTTATACCGCTCACAATGCTGGTGATTTAAGCTTTGGCATCCATAACAATGCCGGCTGGTTAAAGACACAATATGAAGCTGGCAACGTGGCTATTATCTGCAATGTTGCGGGTTCAACAAACCGTCGACATGATCAATCACAGTTAATCGTGAATAGCGGTGATCTGAATGCCAACCAGTTTGTCTATGATCGAGATGGCTGGGGTGGTCGCCTTGCTGAAGCCATTGGCGAAGCGAATACTGTCGCGATGACACATGATGTTTCAGTATTCTGCAAAGGGACACAAGCCGCTAACCGCAACGCACAAGTGATCCATGTACGTGACTCGCGTAGTTTCGCCCTCTCGCATGGTGGTAACCCAAATCAGGAGAAAGTTGCCCGTGCCCTGAAAAATTATTATGCCAGCCGCTCGCAAACCATTCAGGATAAACCAGACAACTGGCCTTACCATAAATTTTTCCAGCACGAACAGAAACTACGCGCCTTTGGTGATCCGTTCAAAGCATTGATCGAACAGCCAGAAAATACACTACCAATAGATATTGTTAAGCTGAACGACCCAGGCTCGATGGGCGTTCTCAATCAAAGAGGTTTTGCAAAACAGTGTGCGAATGTTTACGACAGCCTCACCGGTGCAGACCTGTTTAAGCTACGTGTTGCTTCCATGGAGTATGGAGGCTGGGATACTCACCGTAACCAGAAAAACCAGTTTGAAAATAACATATCAGATATTTTTGGTACTCTGAGAGGCCTTGACATGCTGACATCAAACCTGGCTCCAGAGGTTTGGAATAATCTTGTCTTTGTCTTCACCACTGACTTTGGTCGCCAACTGAAGGCTAATGGCGATAGTGGCACCGACCATGGTTCAGGTAACTATATGATTCTGGTTGGCCCCGCTGTTAACGGTGGCGTCTATGGCGAAATCTCTGCTGCGGGTGGCCCCGCTCCGTATGATGTCCAGGGTGCAGACATACTCGGTCGGACTTCATTTGAGCGCGTGCTGGCAAAGGCCTGTGACTGGGTTGAGCCCAGCTCGGGTGTACAGGTGTTCCCAAATATGGCCTATAGTGATCTTGCTCAATTCCCTGACGGCCCGATCCTTGAGGACGGCGTAGACTTGTCTACACTGTTATCGTGATCACAAAGGGGAGCACGTTCATGAAATCAATAAAACTGATAACAGTACTCGCACTCGCCCTGCTGTCGGGCAATCTTTATGCCGGCATTGCAGAAAAAGAGGTGGACTACTCCGTCAACGGCGTTAGTTTCAAGGGCTTTATCGCTTATGACGATGCTCAACAGGGTAAACGCCCCGGCGTGCTTGTTGTGCACGAGTGGTGGGGCCACAATGAGTATGCCCGTAAACGCACACGCATGTTGGCCAAAATGGGTTATGTCGCCATGGCGCTTGATATGTATGGTGGTGGCCAACAGGCTGACCACCCTAAAGATGCGGGAAAATTCTCGTCAGCGATTGTTAGCAATCTTCCTGAAGCCGAGAAACGCTTCATGGCCGCCTACAAAACTTTACAAAACCAGCCTCAGACTGATGGCAAACAGATTGCAGCCATTGGTTATTGTTTTGGTGGTGGAATTTCACTCGCCATG
>JAOULB010000153.1 GCA_029882235.1 Gammaproteobacteria bacterium
CAAGCTGCTTGGTCTGGAATTCCTTGATAGCGATCATGAGATCGAAGCCCATACCGGGGCAAATATTCCGCTTATTTTTGAAATTGAAGGTGAAGAAGGTTTTCGCAATCGCGAAGCGGCGATGATCGATGAGCTGACTCAACGCGAGGGCATTATTCTGGCTACCGGGGGAGGCGCCGTGCTGCGCGAGGAAAATCGTCAGTGTCTACAGACACGGGGAACCACGGTTTACCTGAATTCCAAACTCGATGATATTTATGAGCGAACGCGGATGGATCGCAACCGCCCACTTCTGCAGACGGATGACCCCAAGGCCAAATTAAAGTCCCTGCTTGAGGAGCGTGATCCCCTCTACCGTGAAGTCGCCCATCTCATTATTGATACCGGACACGGTAATCCGAAAAAAGTAGCCAGCACCATCGCCAAAAAACTTAAAAATCAAACTTGAATATCCTTTCCTGCATCAAGCTGCAGTATAATACACAGCTTATTTACCACTCTGAATTAACCACATGAAAACATTACAGGTCGATCTTGGCGAACGCAGTTATCCGATTTATATCGGCGCGCGTCTGCTGGGTAATGCCGAGCTGATCAAACCTCATATTCGTGGTCAGCAGGTGATGATTGTCAGCAACGAAACCGTCGCGCCGCTGTATCTTGAGAAAACATTACAGGCACTGGATGGCTTGCACTGTGAAACGGTTATCCTGCCCGATGGTGAAGAATATAAAAATCTCGACACCCTGAAGCTGATCTACGATGCCCTGCTGGAAAAGCGTTTTGATCGCCATTGCACCCTCATTGCTCTGGGTGGTGGCGTCGTGGGTGATATGACGGGCTATGCTGCCGCCAGTTATCAACGTGGTGTCGACTTTATTCAGATCCCCACTACCCTGCTGGCCCAGGTTGATTCATCTGTAGGTGGTAAAACTGGCGTAAATCACCCATTAGGCAAAAATATGATTGGCGCCTTTCATCAGCCTCGCTGCGTGATTGCAGATACTGACACACTCGACACACTGGAAGATCGCCAGCTCAGTGCGGGTATTGCCGAGGTGATCAAATACGGTCTGCTTGGCGATGCTGAGTTCTTTGACTGGCTCGAGGCTAACATGGACAAGCTCATGGCGCGCGACAAGGATGCACTAGCCTATGCCATAGAACGTAGCTGTCAGGACAAGGCCGATGTCGTCGCTGCAGATGAAAAGGAAAGCGGTAAACGCGCCCTGCTCAATCTCGGTCATACCTTTGGTCATGCCATTGAAGCCAGTTCAGGTTATGGCAAATGGCTGCATGGCGAGGCCGTGGGTACTGGCATGCTGATGGCGGCCGACCTTTCGATGCGTCAGGGCTGGATTAATGCGCAGGATCTGCATCGCACCGAAGACATTATCGATCGCGCTGCACTCCCGACCCGCTCACCCGCACACATGGATTACGATCACTTTATTGAGCACATGTCGGTCGATAAAAAAGTCCGCGCCGGCAAAATTAATTTCGTTTTACTCAAAGCCATTGGCGATGCCATCGTCACCAGTGATTTTGATGATGCCTTACTGCGAGAAACCATCGAAGCACATCGTGCCCTGACAGAAGGCTGAAACAATGAGCGCCCTTGCCAGTTACGCCGCACAGGAACAACATTCACTTGGGCGTCGTCACCCGGAAGAGAAACCCACCTACCGCAGTGAATTCCAGCGCGACCGTGATCGCATTATTCACTCAGCCGCGTTTCGTCGGCTTGAATACAAAACCCAGGTGTTTGTGAATCACGAAGGCGATATGTTTCGCACCCGCCTGACACACTCTATCGAAGTCGCCCAGATCAGCCGCTCGATTGCACGCATTTTAAAACTGAACGAAGAACTGGTGGAGACCGTTGCCCTTGCCCACGACCTCGGTCATACACCTTTTGGTCATGCCGGACAGGATGCACTCAATGCCTGTATGAAAGATTATGGTGGCTTTGAACACAATCTGCAGTCACTGCGTGTGGTTGATGAACTGGAAGAACGCTATGCCGAATTTCCGGGACTGAACTTAACCTATGAATCACGCGAAGGCATTTTAAAACATTGCTCGCCAATGAAGGCCAAAGAACTGGGCGATATTGGTCAGCGTTTTATTGATAAACAACAACCCGGGCTGGAAGCACAGGTTGTGAATTTTGCCGATGAGATCGCCTATAACAATCATGATGTTGATGATGGCCTGCGTGCGGGCTTAATCAGCTTTGATCAGTTACGCGAAGTCAAACTGTTTGAACAACAATATCTGCAGGTGAAACAGGCATATCCTGATCTGGCCGAGCGCCGCATGATCCATGAAATCATTCGCCGCATGATCAATGTACTGGTGATTGACCTCATCGATCAAACCCGCGAACGTCTTGAGGCCGCCAAACCCGAAACCATTCACGACATCCGCCAGCAGCCTGCGTTACTGGCTGGCTTTAGTGAACCCATGCGCGAAATGAGTCTGGAACTGAAGCGCTTCCTGCGCCAGAACCTGTACCGGCATTATCGCGTGCATCGTATGACCAGCAAGGCCAGTCGTATTATCAGCGCCCTGTTTGATGCCTTCATCAATGACACTGGGCTGATGCCCCACGACTACCAGCAAACGGCAAAAAGCTATGCCGACGACCTGGGCGACAGCGGCCGCGCCCGTGCCGTCGCCGACTATATTGCGGGTATGACCGATCGCTTCGCCATCACCGAATATGAACGGGTATTTAACCCGTCCGAACTGACCTGAGGCCTGTCCATATCTATCAATGATCAGGCCAAGCTACTGAATTTGATAAAAAAATTATCAAATCAACTATACTGGGATAGGATTTAGTCAAAACTTGTAGTATTAATAGGCATTATGCGTATCTACATGCAGACAGTGGCGGAGCAGGACAAGGCCCCGCGTTATTATCAGCTCAACATCCAGCAGGATTTGATCGAAGGCTGGACGCTGGTGCGTGAGTGGGGAAAGCTTGGTGCAGGCGGACGCGTCAAACATGATCACTTCGAATCACTGGAAAATGCGCTCGAGGCCTGTATCAAGGTTAGGGATGTACAGCTAGAACGTGGTTATCAACTCATGTTTACCCAGGGACAGGAATTGAGTGCATGATGAACGATTACAACACTGAACAACTGCATCGGCTCGAACCGGCCTATCTGGATCGCTTTGGCTTACTTGAACCTCCCTTTGCCTCTTCAATTGATGATCGTTTTTATTTTCAAACGCCCGAACTGACGCAACAACTGAATATGCTCACGCATATGACCCAGTACAGTGACATGTTGTTGCTGGTCGAGGGTGCAGAGGGTTATGGCAAGACCTCGCTGCTGCAGTACTTCGTCAAGACCGGCAAAGAAAACTGGCATGTCTGTCGTATCAACGCCAATAGCATGATGGATGCTGATCAGTTGCTGTTTCGACTTGCAGAGGGCTTTGGTCTTGATGGCCTGCCTGGTAATAGTGTTGAGCTACGAGAAATGCTCCTGGAAAAACTATCTCGTCTGCATCATAACGATATCCTGCCCGTCACCATTATTGATGATGCCGATGAGCTCTCGCAGGAATCGATCGAGTTAGTCTATAGCCTGGCTGAAGAACGTGCCGATGATGGACCTATGCTGCATATGGTGCTATTTGCCGATCCGCGGATTGAAAATACATTACAGGCTTCATCCATCAAGTCACTCAGTGATCGCATCACCCACCTGATTGAACTACAGACATTCAATGCTGAAGATACGGCTGAATATATTCATAATAGATTAAACGTCGCCGGTTATCATGGTGAAGAACTTTTCTCCGACAAACTGCTCAAGAAAATTCATAAACAGTCTGCGGGTGTTCCAGCAAAAATTAATGAGCTGGCGCATATTGCCCTGGATGATGATGAAACTGCAGAGCCTGATTTTGAAACTGCGGATGATCGCTATGGGGATGAAGAACAGAAGGAACACAAACTCTCTGCGTTCAGAATCATCCTGTTTGCCAGTCTGGGCACCGTTATCGCGGCCGTCCTGTGGCAACAGGATCGCATTAATCAGTTTATTGAAGGTGGTGAACTAAAAGAAATGTTGACCTCGAAACCGGATGTCGAGGAATACATGCCGAAGAATGATATTAATACCCCTGAAGACAAACCAGCAGACAAACCAGAAGACAGCCCCTTTGCTGAAACAAAAGAAAAAATTATCCAGTTAAAGCCTGAACCTGATCAGGACGTCGCCGCTGATCCCACTCCAGATAAAAAACTCGAAACTGTTCAGGCACCCGTCATCAGCGAACCCAAACAACGTGAAGAGCCTAAACCCACTGAGCCACCTGCGATTAGTAAAATTGAACCGGCGACCATCAAGGCCAATAGTCAACTGACAGAACTGGTCTTACACGGAAAAAATTTCCAGCCCAATGCCAAGATCACCGTGAGCTGGACGGGTAACAGTAAAGAACTGGAAGCCTCGCGAATAACCGTTGATAGTGATTCACGTATCCGACTGTCCATAAATCCGGGACGCAATCCAGATAAATGGACCGTCACGGTCAGTGTTCCAGATACTGGAATATCAAACACCGTCTTTTTCAATACAATTGCGACTATTGCAGAAAACAAACCAGCAAAGTCAGGCGACAACGCTGACCCGCATGCCTGGGTCATGGCACAAAATAAAGATCACTTTAGTCTGCAGCTATTGGGCAGTCATTCCTTACAGGCCATTCACACCTTTATTAACCAACATGAGCTGAAAGATAAAACCCGAATCATTAAAACAAAACACAAAGGTAAAGACTGGTTTATCCTGCTATCCGGTTCTTACCCAAGCCAGGCTAAAGCGAACAGTGCAATGAAAGAACTCGCGCAAACAGGGAATAAAAATAAACCCTGGGTCAGACGTTTTGCCGTACTACAAAAACAATTACAGCAACAGGCACCTGCAAACATCGTTGCAAAAACACGACCCAAACTGGATAACCTGCAGGCGCATGAAGCCTGGATCTGGAGTCAGAACCCGGGACACTACACTTTACAGTTACTGGGCACACACAACATCAGCAGCCTGAAAAGTTTTATCTCACAACACAAACTGCGCGGTAAGGTGGTTTATTATCATACCCAGCGCGATGGCAAGGACTGGTTCGCACTGGTGTATGGCAACTATACCGATAATTCAAAAGCAAAAACGGCCGCCGATCAGCTGCCCTCCGATCTGAAAAAACGCAAACCCTGGATCAGAAACTTCTCTGCCATCCATGCAGAAATGGATAAATAAAATCATCCCCCGCTAACCTGAGTAACCGACTGAAACTCAGGGATTTAAGCCTGAAATTGTCGCTTTAGAAAACCCCGGAATGATTGATGCACCCAGTCCTTGACTGTATACTGCTTGGCCGTTTTGCCTGCCGTATTCAGACCGATTCTGGCAGCAGGGATTGGCAAATAATCTGATAGAAATCATACGACTGTGAATATTGAACAATTAAAAAACAGCGGACTCTACCGCCCCGAATTCGAACGCGATAACTGTGGCTTTGGCCTGATCGCCCATATGGATGGCACGCCGAGTCATTGGCTACTCGATACCGCCATCGGCGCGCTCACGCGTCTGACCCACCGTGGTGCAATTGCTGCTGACGGCAAGACCGGTGACGGTTGTGGCCTGTTGCTGAAAAAACCCGATGGATTCCTGCGCGAAGCAGCCAAAGATGCGGGCTTTACGCTGACCAATCTCTATGCTGTCGGCATGGTCTTCCTGAATCAGGATAGCAAGCTGGCCGATGCCGCCCGCAGCCAGCTCGAAAAAGAACTCAAGGCCGAAGAGCTGGACGTAC
>JAOULB010000154.1 GCA_029882235.1 Gammaproteobacteria bacterium
CTTCGCCACCGCGTAGCATGGCACGTGTGGCAGCCGCATCCTGCATCAGAATTTCACGCATGAAGGCCAGGCCAGCTTCAACAGAGGCAAGAATGGTTAACAGCCCCAGTGAAATCCAGATCATCCTAACGCGCGTTTTATCATTTAGAGCCCCAATGACTGGGAACAAACGTGTAATGCGCATCGACTCCATCAGGAACAGTCCCATTGCCACCTCAACCAGAATGATAACCAATGCCGCAATGTTGGCCGTTTGAAAGCCCATAATCCGACTTGTGCCACCAACCATTTCTGACATTGGCGTTGCAATCAGATTAAAGTTAATGATTGCACCACCGACAGCGACCATTAATACGAAGGCAGAGATAAAAAACTGTGTCATCGAAGAAGATGAAAGTTCTCGAACCGCACGATCTGTCTTCTTCTGTATATTTTCATAATCTTCCATGTGACGGTCGATCACTTTAGCGCGACTCAGGAGACTATTGACATTCTTATCGACATTGGTCAGTGCAGTTAAAACCTTACGCCAGTGTGGCATCATGTCTTTAAGATACATATGACGCTTATGACTCGATTTCCGATACTCTTCAATTGCGTTATTGTTTGCTTTAACTAATGAGTGGTGAATATCATCAAGAATACTACCTACCATGGGATCATCTTTGGCTGGAATTTTTGATACTGCCTCAACGGCCTTGATCCAACCCGGCGGCGATGGCGGTACTTCCGTACTCTGTTTGTAATCTTCATCGATCAGGGTGATTTCTTCACTGAGTTCGCGATGGAGGGCTGGATACTCAGCCAGATCCTTACGAACAGTTGCATCAACGCGTTCAAATTCACGCTCAATAATGCGCTCAACTGCCTCACGCCCCTGTGCGAGGAGAACTTCACGATTACGGTGAACAAGGCGTTTCTCGCCACGCATGATCGCACGCGCTGTCAGACGCATAGAGTTATGGATAACACGGCACAGCGCCTTAATAGCCATGTGTGCGGGTGTTCTGGCAAAGTACATCACTGCAATGATGAGAAAAAACCAGATAACCCCAGATAAGACTGGGCTTTGTACAATCATGAAGATATTAGACTCCATACTAAAGACCTCCTGGGTCAGATAACTACAATTTTAGAATTATGCTGTCACGAACTGACTACATATTCATCGGTCGATGTTAACGTTATATAAAGTAAAAAAACCGCCAAGCGGTTCACAGAACCCTTGTGGTCTTTATCTAAAAGGCAGCTGACCACATATATATTAGTGTATATATCGGGCTTGTGCTTAAATTTAACGTTCTATATCAGCGAATTTTGTACGGATACGTAGATGGGCCTGACTTAATAACTGGCTAACACGTGACTCGCTCACGCCCAGTACCTTTCCAATTTCCTTCAGATTAAGTTCGTCATCGTAGTACATACTCACTACAAAACACTCTCTTTCCGGCAGGCTGGAAATGGCTTCAACCAGTTGTTTTTTGAATTCGTCCCGTTGCACAGTCTGCGACGGCTCAGGTTGTCTTGACTGCATTCCTTCGCCCATTAAATCTTCTGTAACCCCCATATCAACAAAATTAAGCACGCGGCAATTACTTGTTTCCTGCAATATCGCGTGATATTCGTCGAGGCTTATATCAAGCTCTTCCGCAATTTCCTGACCTCGTGCATCGCGTCCAGTTGCACCTTCGATTTTTCGTATCGCTGCCATGAGCTCGCGTTCTTTGCGATGCACTGATTTTGGAGCCCAGTCATTACGACGTAGCTCGTCGAGCATGGAACCGCGGATACGAATGGTGGCATAGGTCTCAAAACTTGCACCCTGAGTGGGGTCATAGAGTTGTGATGCATCAAGTAATCCAAGCATACCCGCCTGGATTAAATCGTCGACCATTACGCTGGCTGGAAGTCGGGCTGACAAATGATAGGCAATTCGATGCACCATAGCTCCATGCTTTTGCACCAGCTCATCAGCCGTTTCTAGTTGGCTTGCATCATATTTTTTTGCGTTGCGCATGGCCATACACATTTACCTTAATGTTGGTTTGGTGGTGTATCCTGGGCCCTACATTCCTTTTGATAACGCTTCCTCTACCCATGAATACAAATCGGATTTTTTCCTGAAAGCTTTAGTGCAATCGTTATTCCAAGTTGTGAATAGCGGTAAGGTTATTTGTATAAAACCTTACATATCAGTGACTTATGCGCGCATAAATACTTTTGTCATTTTTTCGCAAGGGTTATTAATTTCCCCGCAATCTTCTCAAGCGGCAATTCCTTGTCAACAGCGCCAAGCTTTACCGCTTCGCCGGGCATGCCCCAGACCACGCTGGTTTTTTCGTCCTGGGCAACCGTTGGCGCACCCTGCTCTTTCATCTCTAACAGCCCAGCAGCACCGTCATCGCCCATTCCTGTCAAAATGACGCCGATGGCATTTGGGCCTACATTCTGGGCGACCGATCGAAACAGGACATCAACACTGGGGATATGGCGATTTACCGGAGGTCCATCATTCAAACGACAGTAATAACGCGCACCACTGCGTTCGACAATCAGATGTCGATCACCGGGTGCAATAAAGGCATGACCAGGAATAATTTGATCCCCATCCTTGGCCTCAGTCACTGTTAATGCAGAAACACTATTCACGCGATTGGCAAACGATTTACTAAAGGCAGCAGGAATATGCTGGGTAACAACAATGCCTGGTGAATTCGCGGGCATGCCTTCCAGTACTTCACGTATTGCCTCGGTTCCACCAGTGGATGCACCTATAGCAATAATTTTTTCAGTTGTCTTTAGATGCGACTTACCGCCTTCTCGCTTTTCAATAATGGCATCCGCACTTAACTTTGGTTCAACTTTTTCTGTTTTGATACGATCTTCTATTGATCGAACTTTCGCTTTTGATGCAATTTTTACTTTTTCAATAATTTCTGCGGCATAGTCGTCCATTGATTCAACAACATTAAGATTAGGTTTGGTGACATAATCCACCGCGCCATACTCAAGCGCTTCCAGAGTAACCTCGGCACCCTGTTCTGTCATCGTTGAAACCATAACAACGGGCATGGGTCGTAGACGCATGAGATTTTTAAGAAAGGTAATGCCATCCATTTTTGGCATTTCAACATCAAGAGTCAAAACATCAGGATTGAGTTTTTTAATTTTCTCTCTAGCGATATAAGGATCAGCTGCCGAATCAAGCACTTGAATCTGTGGATCTTTATTGAGAATTTCAGTTAATAATTTCCTGATTAATGCAGAATCATCTATTACAAGGACACCGATCTTGCTCATTTTGTACACCCTTAATCATCAAAAAGCTCAATATCCCCCGATATTGGTTTCTGTTCGAGTTCTGAACGGTAACTGCTTTCGCGTTCGATAATGGTTGAGTTGTGCATTTTACGTAGTTTTTTAATTTGCACTTTTCCACTTTTCGGATCATAAATAACCTTGCGTGGATATACGTCCCCGAGATCTTCTGCAGCAATTTTAAAGCCTTCAGTGGCAAGATATTCTCTTACGAATTTTATATTTCTTCCACCAATATCTGTTTCAGTCATATGCTGTATGACTTTACCACCACCAAACACTTTAATTTCCAGGTGTTCACGCCGACCACCATTTTTTAAAATATCATTAATCAATTTTTCCATGGCAAAGTTACCATAACGGGTTGCGTCTGTGTTCCTTGACATTAATTTGCCAGAATCAGCGCCTAATGGCAGCATAAAATGATTCATACCACCAATCCCCATTGCCGGATCACGAATACATGCCGACACGCAGGAGCCGAGCACAGTTATGATCAACTCGTCACTGGTAGTAACATAATATTGGCCAGGTAAAATTTTTGCGGCATATAATTTTCGTTGGCGATCCCAGTAACGATTAATCTCAGAAAACCCGCGCAACGCTTTGCCTGGCTTGGGTAGATTTTCTTTTGAAATAAACTCAGACATCATCGTTACCGTTTGTGATAGATCGTTTTACCGATCAAATTAAAACGATCAGAAACCTTATGCAAAGACTCTGAGTGCCCTACAAAAAGATAGCCATCATCAGACAAAATGTCTGCATATCGCGCAAATAATTCTCTTTGTGTCTCTTTGTTAAAATAAATAACTACATTGCGACAAAATATAATATCGAGTGGGCCTTGCATCGGCCAGTCATGCATTAAATTCAACTGTTTAAAGGTAATCATTTCCTGCAGTTCTGGAGATACTTTCATCTGACCATTTTGTGTATCGCCTCTGCCTTTACGAAAAAACTTCTTTTGTCGCTTTTGATCGACGCCATTCACTTTTTCCTGCTGATAGACACCAGCTTTGGCGCGAGCAACAACATTTGAATCCAGGTCTGTGGCCAGAACCTTTATATCCGTATTTGGATAAGTTGCTGTCGCTTCTTTGATTGTCATGGCGATAGTGTATGGTTCTTCTCCAGTCGAGCATCCAGCCGACCAGATCCGTAACTTTTTATTCGGCCTGTTTTTTAATAGCGTTGGAATCGCCGTACCTTTCAGAAACTCAAAGTGATGCGGCTCACGAAAAAATGACGTCAGGTTAGTTGTGAGTGCATTAGTGAACTCAACAAGCTCCTGCTCGTCATTACTCAACATGGTGAGATATTCAGAGAATCGTGTCATACCGAGCTGGCGTAAACGACGTGACAATCGACCATAAACCATATCAACTTTATGATCAGACAGCACGATGCCAGTTCGGTCACCGACAAGGTCTCTTATGAATTCGAAGTCTTTACGTTTAAATTCGAATTCACGTTCGTAAACTGATGCCACGATAATGCTACGCGATTAAAACTCTGACCATTCATCGTCTTCAGTTTGCGCAGGGGGTCGTTGTCGACGTGGCGCCTGTGGTGCTGACCGCTGAGCGCGCTCAGCTTGCCCTCCATCTCCAGCATTGCTTTGCGGTGTACGCCGCACTGCTCCAAGACTACCCGCACTCTCGCCACTATTGCCGATGTTAAAGAACTCCATCAGACTAATTAAACCCTTAGCCTGTTCTTCCATTGACTCACTGGCTGATGCAGCTTCTTCAACTAATGCAGCATTTTGTTGGGTCATTTCATCCATTTGCATCACAGCCTTGTTAACCTGTTCGATACCGGATGACTGTTCCTGGCCAGCAGCGGCAATTTCAGCAATGATGTCGCTCACCTTCTGCACTGCATTGACAATCTCATCCAGGGTTGAACCAGATTCATCGACCAGTCTTGATCCTTCCTCAACCTTTTCAACACTGTCTTTAATCAGCGTCTTAATCTCTTTCGCTGCACCCGCACTACGCTGTGCCAGGTTTCTAACTTCACCAGCCACAACCGCAAAGCCTCGACCCTGTTCACCTGCTCGCGCCGCTTCAACTGCAGCATTCAATGCGAGCAAGTTTGTCTGGAATGCAATTTCATCAATCACGCTGATGATGTCTGCAATCTTCTTACTACTGTTGTTAATTTCCGACATTGCAGAGACGGCATTGCGCACCACATCACCACCTTTCTCAGCTTGTGTCCGTGCATCTGATGCCAGTTGGTTAGCCTGTCGCGCATTGTCGGCATTTTGTTTCACCGTACTAGTCATTTCTTCCATACTTGAGGCCGTTTCTTCAAGTGAGGAGGCCTGTTCTTCAGTACGTTGACTCAGGTCTGCATTACCCTGCGCGATTTCGCCAGAGCCTGAGGCAATATTACCCGAAGCACCTCGAATCTCATTAACCATGTTAAACAGATTTGTAACCGACTCATTAATGGCATCCCGTAATTCGGCAAATTCACCCTGGAACTCACCGTCCATTTTCTTGGTTAGG
>JAOULB010000155.1 GCA_029882235.1 Gammaproteobacteria bacterium
ATTAATCGCAACACGCATAGATGAATCTTTTTTGCCGCGTAGCGCCAGTGAGGGTAACTCGTCCATACCAACAACTTGAGAGGCATGTTGAATCGACAGATTGCTGGATATAGTAGCATTATGCTCTGCCAGCTTATCGGTGAGGATTTTGGTATCGCCTACCAGGATTAATTTTAGCCCGGGATGTTTTTTTAGTGCCATTAATGCCGCGGGGACGACCACGTCCGGCCCATGATCACCACCCATTCCATCCAGAGATATTGTAGCGTCTACATTCATGCGGGTAATTACGCTGTTGTTATAATCGTTATATTGTATTAACAAATACGGGACAAGGTTACCCCTGTCCCGTATCGGTCTGTGTATATTTACACACCACCCTGCTGCTTAAACCCAGCAAAGAGGGGATCTAGTCGTCCTGTTTTGTGTCCAGGACTTTACGACCGCGATAGTAGCCGTCTGGGCTAATATGGTGGCGCAAATGTGTTTCACCTGTGTTGGGTTCAATAGATAGTGCTTTTGCTGTCAACGCATCGTGCGAACGGCGCATGCCGCGTTTCGATGGTGTTTTTCGATTCTGTTGTACTGCCATGGTCTGCCTCTTTCAATAAAATCAGTTGTCTTTTTTTAAGTCCGCCAGTACCGCAAAGGGGTTCTGGTTGTCTTCCTGTTCAGTATCCTTCTCTGTCTCGCCGTACTTACTGGCAGGACAGTCATTGAATTCATGCATTGGTATCTGCGGTATAGCCAGCAGCACCTCATCTTCAATAATTTCAGCCAACCTGACCGGGGTCGATTCCAGAATCAGTGGCTCATATTCTTCACCCAGCTGAGCAATTTCTGACTCGTGCTTGAGCAAAGCAAGATTAAACTCATTTGCAAGTGAAAAATTCATTTCACTGAGGCAACGCTGGCACGTTAGTGAAACCATACCTTCTATTCGACCGCTAAGGCGTCGAGTGCCTCTTGCATCAATACCAAACTTCAGTTCTACATCAAGGTGCCCAGTTTTAGAGTCCAGCAGTGGCTCAAGCCGCTTCAATTGCTTGAACTCGATCAGGCCCTGAATCTGCCGACCCTGTTCCGCCATACGGAATGGATCGACTTCTACTGGCAAACGGTCTTGACGCCCCGACATAAGGCGCGGATTGTATCCGGGCAACACCAAAGAGTCAAAAATAACAAAGGCTTCCGTGTCCTGTAGACCCAATAAATTAACATAATATCCTTCATATTTATATGTTTTTATTGGGTGTCTGAATCAAGGCCTGAAAGCTGTATACTTATCCGCTCTATTTGAAGCGAATGATCCAGCTTATGCCGCCAATTATTCTTGCATCCACCTCTCCGTTTCGTCGTGAAATTCTGACCAAGCTTGGCCTGGAGTTTACAAGCTGCCCTCCAGAAGTGGATGAACAGGCAAAACCGGGTGAAAAACCAGAGGAACTGGTCTTACGTCTGGCAATTGAAAAGGCGCGAGCAGTTGCCCAGCAGCATTCCTCGGGTCTGGTCATTGGCTCTGACCAGCTTGCCGTTATTGACGGGGAAATTCTTGGCAAACCGGGCGACCATGCCAATGCCGTCAGACAACTCCAACACGCCTCTGGTAAAACCGTGATTTTTTACACAGGCCTGTGTCTGTTTAATGCTGAAACGGGGAAATACCAATCTGAAGTCGTGCCATTTAAAGTCATTTTTCGGCAATTATCGGATCAACAAATCGAAAATTATTTAAATGCTGAGCAACCCTATAACTGTGCGGGTAGCTTTAAATCAGAAGGTTTGGGAATTAGTTTATTTGAACGACTCGAAGGTGATGACCCAAATACACTTATTGGGCTGCCATTGATTCGTCTGGTCAGAATGCTGGAAGCCGAAGGCGTGCAGATAATTTGATTACCATTAATTAACGAAGTCGATTCTGGGTTCCGATCACCTGCATCACAGCGGAAGCAAAACTGGTTCCAATCCGCGCAGCAAAACGTTCCAGCACTGACTCCGTCGGTGTGTAGTTGACGATGTTCTCAGCCTCAATCACCTCTCTCGCGACATAGCTGCTACTGCCCAGCCCATCGATCAGACCCAGCTCAACACTTTCTTCACCGGTCCAGACCAGGCCAGTGAAAAGACGTTTATCATCTTTGAGTCTTGTTCCACGCCCTTCTTTCACTGTATCAATAAACTGACGATGAATCGTGCCGAGCAGCTGTTTGACATGGGAAACATCTTTTCTTTTCTCTGGTGAAAAAGGATCCAGGAAACCTTTACTTTCACCCGCAGTATATAGCCGGCGTTCAATACCCAGCTTGTTCAGCCCCTCAACAAAACCAAAGCCATCCATGATGACACCAATTGAGCCGATCACACTGGCTTTATCGGCAAAGATTTCATCCGCAGCGGCTGCAATATAATAACCACCTGATGCGCAGATATCGGTGACGACAGCATAGAGTTTGGTGTTGGGGTATTTGTCTCGTAGGCGTTTAATTTCATCATTCACATAGCCCGCCTGTACGGGGCTGCCTCCAGGACTGTTGATGCGTAAAATGACACCGGCAGTATCTTTATTTTTAAAGGCGGCTCGAAGGCCGGTAATGATTGTGTCCGCACTAGCCTCTGAATCATCCGCAATAATGCCATTGATCTCAACCAACGCAGTATGGCGGCCGTGCTTTAATGCCATACCATCTCCTTGATCAGGTAAATAGATCATCATCAGGATCAGGAACAGATAGGAAAACATCAGTGATTTAAAGAAGATATTCCAACGGCGACTGCGACGCTGTTCATTAAGAGACGCAAAAGCCAACCGATTAATGACATCCTGCTGCCATTGTTGATCTTTGTTCTGACCAGTGTTGTCAGGTTGGCTCACATCTTGTGTTGGTTCTTCCACTTGAGTTTCCGTAATGGTTAGTAAGCGATTGATTGAATGAGTATAACGACAGAAATCCAGACTGTCTCGTGATATTAGCTAGTTTGGTAGCGGCAACAACCAGTGTTCCTGAAGCAACCAGTGCTGAAGTTCTTCAATGCTATCCAGACAGGCCAGTGGCTGACAATCTAACAATCGTTGCTTTTCATGCACACCATAGGTTACCGCAACTGAATGTGCTCGACAGTTATTGGCCATTTGCAAGTCAAACTCGGTATCACCAACCATGAGTGTTGATTCGGGTTCAACGCCTAGCTCATCCATAATATCGAGTAACATTTGTGGATGGGGTTTGGAAAAACTTTCATCCGCACATCGCGTTGCATGAAAGAGTGTAGTCATCCCACATTCTTCTAACACGCGATCCAGACCCCGACGCGCCTTGCCTGTTGCCACAGCAAGAAAGTAATCCCGGCTCAATAACTGCTCCAGCAGCTCACTAACACCTTCGAATAAAGGGCTGGGTGTTTTATCGCCGACAAGAAAATGATATCGATAACGATCAGTTAAAGCGGCATAATCTGATTCGCTCGCTTCTGGGAACAAGGTCGTCACAGCTTCACGCAACCCTAGACCAATAACATAACTGATTTCTGATGCAGAAAGTTCAGGTAGTTCAACATCGGCGATGGCAGCCTGCATACAGGCCACAATACGAGCCTGAGAATCCATCAGGGTGCCATCCCAGTCGAAAACGATGAGTTTATTCGTCACACTTAATACCTTAAATCTATATTTGATAAAACCTGTTGCAATTCATCCGGCAAAGGCGCGGTGATGTCGATGGACTGTGCTTCTTCAGACAACTCGAATTTGAGGTGGCTGGCATGTAAAAACAAGCGTTTGAGGCCATGTTTTTTCATTAATTTATTAAACGCTTCATCACCATATTTAGTATCGCCCGCAATGGGGAAACCTTCATGCGCTGCATGAACACGAATTTGATGGGTACGGCCTGTTTCCAGTTTTACCTTCATCAGACTGGCAATGGGTTTTGACTGTATCGGACGAAACAGGCTCAGGGCCTGTTTTCCTTCTTTGTTGACTCGGACAACCCGCTCACCAGACTTAAGTACATTTTTCATAAGTGGCACATCAATGCGACGATCACCACCGGTCCACTCTCCCATCACCAGACAGAGATATTGTTTGGTGATGGCATTAGTGCGCATTAATTCATGCAGTTGGCGTAATGCACTGCGTTTTTTAGCAATGAGTAAGCAACCTGAAGTATCACGGTCGAGCCGATGCACCAGTTCGAGATAGGGTGCGTCGGGTCGAGAGGCACGCAAACCTTCAATCACGCCATAACTCAAACCACTGCCACCATGGACAGCCATGCCACTGGGTTTGTTCAAAATTAGAATACGCTTGTCTTCGAAGAGGATGCTATTTTCAATTGTGGATAGAACATGCTCTGCTGGACTGGATTGTTGCTCTGCTCCTAGCCGCACGGGAGGAACTCGAACCAGATCACCCGCCTGCAGGCGATAATCAGGCTTGATTCGGCCCTTGTTCACCCTGACCTCACCCTTCCTGACAATGCGGTAAATCAGGCTTTTAGGTGCCCCCTTGAGCCTGCTGAGCAGGAAATTATCGATCCTTTGCCCGGCCTGGTCATCGTCGATTTCAAGGTATTGCACGCTATGTGCCTTGTTTTCTTTAGAATTTCCCATACTATCTGAGTGTACGCCAATGAATTCTGGTGATTGATGCCCCGGACAATCGCTGATATAGTCAGTAGGTGATGTCTGGAACAAGTGATGCATACCGCCCTGCAGAGTCAGCGCGAGCCACCCAGACCAGAACGAAACGGTTTTGTAACCTCCCTCGTTAATCGGGAGGGATTATTACAGATTAGGAAGACATCTGCGTGATTATTTGAATCCGTGTGGTGTCACAGGAATAAACTGCGCTCCCGTTGAATAGTCAAAAACTTTCAACGGTGGGTAGACTGAAAAGCACCGAAGAGTTTGAGCAACCTGGTTTAGGGTTGATGTCTCAAATTGGCGCTCGCAGTCTGGCGATACCCTCCTGTCACGGTGTGACCGGGATGAGCGCCATAAATATAAGGTTTCAATAATGAAAAGAATGTTGTTTAACGCAACTCAACCAGAAGAGTTGCGCGTGGCCATGGTTGATGGTCAACGTATCTATGATCTGGACATCGAAACAACTCACCGCGAATCCAAAAAGGCCAATATCTACAAAGGCCGGATCACCCGCATCGAACCCAGCCTTGAAGCCGCGTTCGTCGATTATGGTGCAGAGCGACATGGTTTCCTGCCACTCAAAGAAATCTCAAGAATCTATTTTGATAAAGATGTGAACCTGGGTAATGGTCGCGTCAATATTAAGGAAGTCATTAAAGAGAATCAGGAAATCGTCATTCAGGTAGTCAAGGAAGAGCGCGGCAACAAAGGCGCCGCTTTGACAACGTTTATTAGTCTGGCAGGTCGTTATCTGGTGCTCATGCCGAATAACCCTCGCGCTGGTGGCGTTTCACGTCGCATTGAAGGCGATGATCGTAATGAAGCACGTGATGCCCTGAGCGCACTCACAATGCCTGATGATACGGGTATCATCTTGCGCACCGCCGGTGTTGGAAAGAATGTTGATGAGCTGCAATGGGATCTGGATTATCTGTTGCTGCTCTGGAAATCCATTGATGAGGCCTCTAAACAGCGCCCTGCGCCGTTTCTGATTTATCAGGAAAGTAATCTGATCACGCGTGCAATCCGTGATTATTTCCGTGCCGATATCAGCGAAATCATTGTTGATGAAGAAGCCGTCTATAACAAGGCGCGCGATTTCATGTCGCAGGTGATGCCTCACAACCTGAACAAAATTAAACACTATAACGATCCAGTTCCGCTGTTCACGCGTTATCAGATTGAATC
>JAOULB010000156.1 GCA_029882235.1 Gammaproteobacteria bacterium
TCTTTTTTCATGGCATTCGCAGTGAGAGCAACTATGGTTCCTTTATAAGCTTTACTGCGAAGTGCTATGACCGCTTCTTTCCCACTCATAACAGGCATTTGCATATCCATTAAAATGAGATCGTAGGGGTTAGCAAGTGCCATATCGACTGCTTCCCGTCCATTTGACGCGATATCAACTTCTACACCACATTGACGTATTAACATCGACACCAGGCGTTGATTGTCCTGGTTGTCTTCTGCAAGAAGAACTTTGCCATTCAGGTGCGTATTAATACTTTTGTTGTTTTCAGGCTGTTCTTTGTATATGGGAACCTCGGTTATCATTTTTACATTCTGTAAAGAGCCGGTTCGAATGCGTAATTCAAACTTACTCCCGACATTTGTTGCGCTTTCAAGTGTTATATCACCACCCATTTTCTCGGCGAGTTGCTTAGATAAGTGCAGACCTAGTCCAGTGCCACCATATTCGCGACTTGTCGATGTGTCCGCCTGACTAAATGGGATAAATAGTTTTTCGATCTGTTCTTTGTTCATTCCAATTCCTGTATCCATGACTTTAAATGTCATCTGCTCGTTACTGCAGTCACAGGAAACTTCGATTCGAATGCTACCTTGATGAGTGAATTTGATCGCGTTATTGGCCAGGTTCAGCAATATTTGTTTTAGACGTAGTGGATCACCACTAATGGTTTCGGGTATGGGTAGATCATAATCAATAGAGAATAATAAACCTTTTTCTTCAGCTAATAATGTGATCAGAGACCTGACCTCATTCATCAAGTCAAATGGGCTAAGCGGTATAAGTTCAACTTCGAGTTTATCGGCCTCAACTTTAGACAGATCAAGGATGTCATTAATAATGTTTAACAGGTGTTTGCTGCTACGAATGACGGTACTTAAAGAGTCAATCTGTTCTGATGGAGACATGTCATTTTCGAGCATTGATTCTGAGTAACCGATAATTGCCGTTAGTGGCGTCCTGATTTCATGGCTCATATTCGCAAGGAATGAGCTCTTGGTCCGCGTTGCATTAATGGCTTCATCTCTTGCTATTGCTAATTCTCTAGTGCGTTCTTCAACACGATCCTCTAAAAGGTCAGTCGCCTTTTGTAAGGCGTACAAGTTCTTTGATACGTTTTCTGCCATTTTATCAAATGCCTGTCCCACAACAGAAACTTCATCTTTTCCATAAAAGCCTGTTCTAACATCAAGATCGCCCTGAGCAATTTTCTGTGCAGACAGTTTAAGAACTTCCAGACGACGTGTGAGAAGAAAACCAATAACAACACCAATAATAGCAATGGCGATCATTCCAGAGAAGGCGATAAGTAGCCCAAGGTTTAATGTTTCCTGAGACGACTCAATCAGTTCTTTCACAGAAAATTGCATGGCAATCGTGCCAAGCTTACCGTTACTGTTGTGCAGGATGAGTGATCGCCAATGAGTTAAATCTTCATCAAGTAATTGTGGGACAGGCTTACCAATGAGACTGTAGTTACTGCTGACAACAACTTTGTCGGTATGGTTTGCTAAAAAAACAGTCTGGATACGAGGATCTGCAACGACCTCTTCGATATATGGTTGAATTTCATCATACTCGGCGGTAAGTAATGCAATCATGCTTAAATCAGCGAGCAGATTCAGCATGACTTCTTCAGTCTTGGTGGATTGTTGGCGAGATTTTTCTGTTGAGTGAGTTAATGTCACGCCCAGTACCGTGGTTATCATAATTGCCTCAAGCACAAAAATAATAACTGCGATACGGTATTTTAATGAATAACGCAAACTGTCGAGAAATATCTGCCGCATATTGTTTATTTAGCAAGCTTCCTGACGATATCATAATCAGAATCAGAAACTTTTCTAAAGGGTTTTAGCTTACCGCGCTTTAGTAAAGCCTTACCTTCATCAGTTTTGGACCAGCCTAGAATACGTTTGCGAACACGTTCTCGCTCAGCTTTCGGAATCCGTGGATGTATCGCAAACAAGGTATGTGGAATTTTTTGCGATGAAGCAATTATTTTCAGCTTCACGTTCATTTTGTGCTGGAAAAAACGCATTGCTGGTGCTGCAGTGGTACAGGTATCGGCCTCACCAATCATAATCTGTTGCATACATGATACATGCGAGCGGTGATAGGATAGAGTGACATCTTTACCTGGAATTAAACCATTTTTACGTAAATGGCTTTCCATCAATTTGCTAACGGCAGAAACCTTGGGTGGAAGTGCAATCTTTTTACCTTTTAAGTCTTTGATTGAATTCATGGGACTATCATCTTTGGTGACAAGGATGGCAGACAGCATTTCTGTGCGTGTTGCCAGCGGGATATAACCATATTTGTCAGCAATACGGACGTAGTCAAAGGGTTGTACAAAGGCGATATCGAAAACCTCTTTATCAAGATTCTCCATAAATTTGCTATATGTTGTATTTGAGCGAAGCAATAACCGATGTCCTAAAACTTTTCCCAGATCAGCAGCCATAGGAGAAAAAACCTTCTCCAGATCACGTGGGGGCAGGTGCGGAAACACACCCATATTGTGATCGGCAAATACGGAATTGCTGTACAGATTAAACAGGAAAATGCTTGCGATAAGTTTTACCCAGGTCGGCAGCTGTTTTTGTCCAGGCATTTATTACTCCTTGAAAAAATTCGGTTGTTTTGTGTGCGAAGGCTTGGTTTTTCCCTAGTAAGATTTAGCGGCAGATTTATTGCGTCTTTTAGAGAAAATAGGTCTTTAATAGAACACTAAAACACCTTGACTATGGTTATTTATAAGCCCGGTTTTAAAGAGAAATGGCTGGATTTTTGACGTTTGCTCAGTTCTGGATGACAGGCTGAGACTGAGGAATATTTTTTAGTATTAATTAATAATAGCTTGAACAAGTACCCAGGGCGCGACCACAACAGACCAGAAATGGGCATGGGTTTCCTGCCATAGATGTGCATCTTCGTCATCGGCGATACGGATGAGTTGGCTACCCATCCAGTTCTCGACCTGAGGTTTGTCATCTGAAGTGAAGGCAAAGGCAACGTCGACCAGATCAAGCCGACCATCAATGACAATAACAACGCCACGGGCAAAATGGCGTTGCAGCTCACCCCAACTGAGTTTGCCTGTTTCGAGGTTTATTTTTTGACGAAGTTCTTCTTCGCTGAGCCTGATTGGCGTTTCGTCACTCATAGCCTCATTGTGCGGTACAGTTTGGTTCGCTGCAACCGTCATTTAAATAACGCAGGTGAAAGTAATATTTTCTCTAGCTGCACAAATCTATTTTATCTATTGATTCATGTAGACCGAGCAGGCACAATGCGCGGCTGATTTTAAGGTGATTTGTGCAAACGACGGGTGCACATCTCTGTCTGATTTATGAGTAATAAATAGAGGAAGTTAAAATGAAATTGATTTTATTAGGTGCGCCCGGAGCGGGTAAAGGTACTGTTGCCAAGCTGCTGACCAAGCTTGATGGTTCTGTACAGATTTCTACTGGTGATATTCTTCGTGGCGCTGTCGCGGCGGGCACTGAGCTGGGTAAACAGGCGCAGGCTTTCATGAATGCAGGCGACCTGGTACCTGATGAATTGATCATGGGCATTATGGGCACACGCCTACAGGAACCAGACTGTGCAAATGGCTTCCTGCTTGACGGTTTCCCACGTACTATTCCACAGGCCGAGCAGCTCAAAGAAATGCTTGCTAAGCTGGGCATCGAACTGGATATGGCAGTGAACATTGATGTACCACGTGATGTGATTCTTGATCGTCTGACGACTCGTCGCACATGTTCAAATGGTGACTGCCAGGCTATCTACAACGTTAAAAGCAACCCACCAAAAGAAGAAGGTGTTTGCGACAAGTGCGGAAGCCCTGTTGTTCAACGTGAAGACGAAACTGAAGAAGCAATCAGCCACCGTCTGGAAACCTACAATGAAAAAACATCACCATTAATTGGCTTCTATGAAAAAGAAGGTCTGTTAATGACAGTCGATGCAACATCAAGTGATGCTGTTATCGAAGCGATTCAGAATAAGCTTGCAACTGCTTAAGTTTCTCTGAATTTAAAATAAGACCGGCCAGTGAGAAATTACTGGCCGGTTTTTTTATGTCTATAAAATTAAATATCCGTGAAACTTACTCTGCAAGGATGTATTGTTAAGCACTATGTCAATACTTGAATTTATAAGCCTGATTATATTTTTTGTTGCCATCTGGTACTGGCTGAATGCCATGCGCGCCAAGGAAATTGCCAGTGCAGCAGGATTAAAAAAATGTAAATCGCAGGGCGTCGACTTTCTTGATGAGACTGTAGTGTTACGCAAGGTCAGGCTGCGTAGAAATTCAGCAGGTCATCTGGTTGTATATCGTGAGTACCAGTTTGAATTTAGTAGTGATGGTTCGCACCGGTATCTTGGTATGATTTCATTGTTAGGCAAACAGCTTATCGCCATAGATATGGAGGCCTATCGGGATAGCTCTATCCATTAGCCCGGTCTGGGTTTTTCTACACCAGTAATTTCTTACGTACCAACACCACAGCAATATAGTAACTGATGATTGCATAGGCCGATAAAACCGAGATATGTAACAGGGGTTGCACAAGTTCCTGCCTGGTAACCAACGGGCGCGTCAGTGCAACGGCATGGGGAAGCGGTAATAGCTGCACAAGGCTTTGCATAGTATCTGGCAGGGTATCAACGGGATAGAACACACCACTGACAATAAACATCGGTGTGATGATTAAAACAAAATAATAATTAAAGAAATCATAATTGCGCGCAAATGAACTCATGACGATCGCGGGTCCGGCAAAACAAAGGCCAATCAGAAACACCGTTGGGATCACCCAGATCACCTGCCAGCCCTGAACGACGCCGAGAAAAGCAGCAACAATGAGTATCGCAACACCACTGATTAAACTTTTTGTCGCACACCAGAGCATTTCACCCGCCATGATGTCGTCGATGTCAGTAGGTGTTGCCATAATGGCTTCATAGGTGCGTTGCGGCACCATACGAGTAAACACGGAATACATACCTTCAAAGCTGGCTGTGGTCATGGCAGATGAGGCAATAATGCCAGAGGCGAGGAAGCTCATATAAGGCATGTCGCCCATTTCTCCAATGAAGGCGCCCAGACCAAAACCAAGCCCGAGTAAATAGAGTGTGGGCTCGCCAAAGTTAAGCACCATCGCAGGGCCCAGCAAGCGCCGCCAGACCAGAACATTGCGATGCCAGATGGCAAAGGCATTGCTACGGATACGCGGCAGAGCCCAGATATTCATTAGTCGCGCAGCTCCCGTCCGGTGAGTTTTAGAAAGACATCTTCTAATCCAGCAGGCCGATGCATAAAGGTGAGTTGATGTTCGTTATGAAAATAGTTCAGCTGCGCTGCGGCATCATGGGTATAGCAATAGACGGAGTTACCCAGATTTTCTATACGACAGTCACAAACCCTGGCACGAATCGTATTGAGTGTTGCTTCGTCAACGCCGCGTAATTCAATCACTTCGGGTTCAACATGACGCTTGATTAATTCAGTCGGCGAACCCTGATCAAGGATCTTGCCTTTATCCATAATCACCAGCTCATCACACAGGCGTTCTGCCTCTTCCATATAATGTGTGGTGAGCAACAGTGTTGTGCCTTTATCACGTAATTCATTTAGTCGTCCCCAGATCACATGCCGTGCCTGTGGATCCAGTCCCGTTGTCGGTTCATCCAGAATCACCAGTTCAGGATCATTAATCAAGGCGCGCGCGATGGTCAGGCGGCGTTTCATGCCACCGGAGAGTGTTTCTGTTTTGGCGTTG
>JAOULB010000157.1 GCA_029882235.1 Gammaproteobacteria bacterium
TTCTAGCGAAACCGAGTGAACTGAAGAAGCGGTAATATCTGCTCCAACTATAAAGCCAATATTCGCAGCTTTATCATAACTGGAATTTTCAACCTCAAAGAGTCCACCCTTGATGCCGTAATAGGCACCAGCAGCATTTGCCGTGAAGTTTATGGCGCTCAGGACTACAGCTAGAGACAATATTTTGACTATTCGTAACATGCGCTACCCTCTTTAACCTGTTTCAGTAATAAGGAGCAAGGAGCGTGCCAGAATGGCGCAGGAGAATTGGATAAGAACTATCTGACTAGAGCTTTTGTTTATTATTTGCTTTTGCAATTAGTGGATAGTGGGTAGAGCTTGTATTTGAGTTTAGTTGCTTGGAAAGATTATTCTGGTTTGTGTAGTTATGATTTTGATCGGCATCTGAGAATCCCGCAAAAAATATAAATATAAAAAGGACAATATAAAGTAGAGACTCTTTAATGTGTGCGATCATTTTACATCCCTTATGGTTGTCTATTAAGCATAGACAAAAGCAATTCATATGCCAAAAAATATTTGTAATTCAATCCATAGCTAATGAAGCAAGTAGCGCAACTGGATGTTTTACTATAGCGGACGGATTTAAGCCTTCTTTAATATGTAACGCACAGCCAATGTTTGTGGTTGTGACAATATTGGCATTGGTTGACATAATTTCTGTTGTTGTTTTACAACGAATTTGGCGGGCTAGATTATTCTCGGAAACCATGTAGGTTCCTGCCGCCCCACAGCAATATGGAGTTTTAAGATATCGAGCTTTTATCTCGGGAATATGGCTAAGTAAGGAGTAGCTACTCTCCTTATTAGAGGCGCTACATGGGGTGTGTATGATGACGGGTTCTGATAGGGGTTTTATATTAAGCGTCGTTAAATCCTGACGGCTAAGAAATTCAGTAATCTCAATAAGTTGTTCGGAAAACTTTTTTGCCAGTAATTCAGATTTTTTATCTTCGAAGTTTACTTTGGAGAATGTCGATAACTGTACGCCGCATCCCGTGGCAACATAAACAATCTCCGCGACATCAAGTCGGTCAAATGTTTGAATATTTTGTTGGGCAAGTTCAAGTGCCCGCTGTTTTTCCCCCTGGTGCAAGTGCAGGGCACCACAACAGGTCTGTTGTTTTGGTACAACAACATCGAAGCCAAGTTTATTGAGGATAGTGATGCTGCTTTTAACCGTTTCCTGGTCAAACATTGAGTTAATACATCCTGTAAATAAACCCAGCCGACCTTTTGTATGTCTTGAGGATGACGGATATTCGTCATTTGGCGTAAAACGAGGTGGTAATTTTGGCAGCAATCTTTCTAGATGATGTAGCCGGAGCAAATACAGTAAACCGGAATAACGACAGAATATCTGTAAACCGCTGTTTTGATAAAAACGGAGCAGGGTATAGGCAACAAATTGCCAGTTTTTAGCGGTAAGGAGTTTGAGTCCGATATTTTGTAGAAGTTTTCTAACTAAGGTTTGGGGTCGAATTTGCTGAAGCTGGTAACGGCTTTGGTCGACCATAGCGCCATATTGCACATTGGCCGGGCATGCTCGCTCACAGGCCCTGCACAGCAGGCAGTGGTCAAGATGAGCAAGTAATGAAGAATTTACCCCAAGCTGTTCTGAAACAAGAGCCTGCATCAGGGCAATTCGCCCCCGTGGCGACTCATTTTCATTATGGCTAATCGAATAGGTCGGACATACAGGCAAACATAAGCCGCATTTCACACACTGGTCTGCCTGTTGCAGAATAAATTCAGATGAAGTTAGCAATGAAGTTGATGCTGGTTAAATGTTTTTCTCGTGACAAGCACGCACTGCGCGCCGCACTCGGTTAAAATTGAAGCTAACAATACTATATATTTTCTGGAGAAGCAGTGTCTTATTATAAATACCATATGTTTTTCTGCACCAATCAACGCGATGAGGGTGAAGATTGCTGTGCGAATTTTAATGCCCGTGCCATGCGGGATTTTGCCAAGGCCAAAAGCAAGGAACTGGGTATTGCCGGCGCCGGTGGCGTGCGGGTCAATCTAGCAGGTTGTCTGGGGCGTTGTGCCGAAGGGCCGGTTGTTGTGGTCTACCCTCAGGAAGTCTGGTACACCTATATAGATGAAGAAGATATCGAAGAAATCATGCAGGAGCACCTGTTGCATGACCGGACGGTCGAACGTTTATTGTTGCCAGTAAAGGCTGGATGAGATGAGTCTGCCGGCAAGTGATGAAAAGCTTCTCATCACCGGTCCTGCCGGCCAGTTGGAGCTACTTTGTACCATGCCGGCGACGATTGCCAGCCATCAAGCGGTTGTCATTATCTGTCATCCACACCCTTTATATGGTGGGAGCATGACAAATAAAGTGGTCCATATGCTGGCAAAGGGAGCCAATGAGCTTGGCCTGGTCAATGTTCGCTTTAATTTTCGTGGAGTTGCGGGATCTGAAGGCCAATTTGATGATGCCCGTGGTGAAAGCGAGGATTTGCTCGCTGTGGTGGACTGGGTTCGCAATCAGTTCCCTGATTCGCCGATCTGGTTGGCCGGCTTCTCTTTTGGTGCCTATATTGCCATTAAGAACTATTCCCTGGCTGGGGCAGAACGGTTGCTGATGGTCGCGCCGCCTGCAACGCTCTATGACCTTTCCGAGATTCGTAGCATCGATGTCCCTTGCTGGATTCTGCAGGGCGGTCAGGACGAGGTCATTGATCCAGATGTGGTCAGAGACTGGATTACAGGCCTTTCACCCGCGCCAAATCTCCAGTGGATAGAGTCAGCCGGGCATTTTTTTCATGGCCAGTTGAGTGTCGTTCGCGATTTTATCACTAGCGCATGGCAAAATTGACATAAACTCTAATAAAAACAATATATTAAGTAATTTCTATACTTTTTCCAAAGTACGCTAAACAAATTTAGATAAAGTTTAAGGAAGTGTTGACACACTCATTCTGGTTCAGTATATTAGCAAATACTTAATTACTGTATTTTATTTGCAGTCAGTTTTAAGACTCCTCCATCCTCCTTATGGTGGTTATATTTAAGCGCGGTTACCCCCTTTACCGCGCTTTTTTTTTGCCTGTCGGTTTTGGTGCCTCTGAGCCCGGATGGGCAAAAAAGCCCCGTTATATCTAAATATCGCTTGTATCTTGTATCTGATTTTATTAATATTCCGCCTCTTTTTTGCAACAGAATGCGAACGCAGGATACGAAAGACATGAAAACCTTCAGTGCCAAGCCAGAAACAGTCAAGCGCGACTGGTATGTAGTTGATGCCTCAAACAAGGTGCTGGGTCGTCTGGCGACCGAAATTGCTAGCCGCCTGCGTGGAAAGCATAAAGCGGAATATACGCCACACGTGGATACGGGTGACTATATTGTCGTTATCAATGCCGACAAGGTCGCGGTAACTGGGAATAAAGAAACCGACAAAATGTATCATCACCACACAGGTTATCCTGGTGGGCTGAAGAGTATCTCCTTGCAAAAGCTGCGTGCCAAGGCACCGCAGGACATTATCGAAAATGCTGTGCGTGGTATGCTGCCCAAGAATCCACTGGGTCGCGCCATGTTCCGTAAGCTGAAGGTTTATGCTGGTCCTGAACACAACCATACGGCCCAGCAGCCCAAGCCATTGGAAATTTAATCAAACTTAAGTCAGGAATTCATAACCATGGCAACAGAACAGTTTTATAGCACCGGACGTCGTAAAAATTCGAGCGCCCGTGTTTATTTGGCCGCCGGTAAAGGTGACATTATCGTCAACAATCTTCCGCTGGATCAATATTTTGGTCGTGAAACAGCGCGTATGGTTGTGCGTCAGCCTCTACAGCTCACAGATGCGGAAAACAAATTTGACATCAAAGTCTTCGTCGCTGGCGGCGGTAATACTGGACAGGCGGGTGCTATTCGCCACGGTATCACTCGTGCGCTGATTGAGTATGATGAAACCCTGCGTTCACCATTACGTCGTGCCGGTTATGTCACTCGTGATGCGCGTGAAGTTGAACGTAAGAAGATTGGCCTGCATAAAGCACGCAAGCGTCCTCAATACTCGAAACGCTAATTGCGGTTCAAACCTGGTCTTTGTCCTCGAACCAGGTTTCTCAAAGATAATTTGGGGAATCGTCTAACGGCAGGACAACGGACTCTGACTCCGTCAATCAAGGTTCGAATCCTTGTTCCCCAGCCAATAGTCAAAGGGCTCATCTGAATAGATGAGCCCTTTGTTCTTTAAGGAGGCAAGGATTTGAACTGGTTTGACAAAATCGCCGGGACTATTTTGTCAGGAACAAAATAGGATGAGCGAAGCTCACCTGAAAGGTGAACACCAGGGATGGTTGTGAATCAACGATTTTGGACAGCGGAGCTTGCGACGCTGGCCCCGTAGGGGAGAGGCACACTGATGTGCCGAACAATCCTTGTTCCCCAGCCAATACAAAAAGGCTCACCTGAAGAGGTGAGCCTTTTTTGTTTTTGATGTCTACATCGATCAAAGATTGATAAGGAACATCAGTAAGCTTGTTCCGTTAACAATAATCGTTAAGAGAAAGCGTCAAAACTATTTTATGTTAGTTTGAAAAATTGTCTGAAAATCAGTTTATCAAATTATATTTTTAAAAAGTCCACGTATAAATTTGTTTATAAATTAAGCAAATTAACTGTTCTAGTTCACAAAATTGAAAAAATCATATTAGTATCTTCTTAAATAATAACATTGTGAGTTTTAAAGCCACATAGATATATGGTTTTGAAAAATAATTATTAAATTGCATGAAAAAATAAAATGTCGGTTATTGATTGTCCAATGCTTATAATTGCGAGATAAAACAGCAGCCTACAGCATTATGAGATGTGGATAAGATAAACTTTAATTAATTATGGATAAAATATTTAAGCTTTACTGTTGCATATATACAACATAATTTAAGTCTGTTGTATTTTTGAAAAAAATTGTTGCTTATCTATACTTACTTCGGTATAAAAACCCTCGAGTTTGGTTAACCTAACTCTTTGTTCGAACTCACTACTCGAGAATAAAAAAATTTTAGGAGCAAATACATTATGAATAAGAAACTGATTGCACTTGCAGTTGGCGCCGCGATGGCACCAATGGCAGCACAAGCTGAAATTACACCTTATGCACATATCCAGTTCGAATTAGCGAACATTGATGATGGCACTGATACTTCAATGCGTATCACTGACCGTGAACGTGGTCGTATTGGTGTTAAAGGCAACCATGACGTTGGTGGTGGCATGAAAGCTTTTGCTACTGCTGAATTTGACTTCGTTGGTGGTAATGACGATTCAGAATTTGGTGATGCTGTTGACACAGATGACAATGGTGATGAAGTTAAGGTACGTGGTAACGCCCTTCGCGTACGTGAAATCTCAGCTGGTGTTAAAGGTGGTTTTGGCCAAGTAGAAATCGGTACTCTGAAATCTGCTTACAAATACACTGGTGGTGTTAAATACGATCCATTTGTAACTACTACACTTGAAGCTCGTGGCGCCTACGGTATGAGTGGCGGTAAAGATTTCGGCGGCGCTATGGGTCACAATGCGTTTGTTAACAATGCTATTGGCTACAAAAATAAAGCCGGTGCTCTTAGCTTCTGGTTAACTTACAGCCCAGACGACTCTGATACTGATAACGATAATCAGGGTGATGACGGTCAGATGACTTATGCCGTGAAATTTGCTGGTGGCAACTTCGAAGCCTTCCTGTCAGGTGTAGATCGTGGTACTTCAAAAGCTGATTAC
>JAOULB010000158.1 GCA_029882235.1 Gammaproteobacteria bacterium
CACCAGTTCACGATAGGCGAGTAACTCGAAGGAGAAGACGTCGACTTTTTCCTTGGTCTTGCGGCCTTCACGAATCACATTACGCGCATAGTGATGCGCGAAGGAAGGTTCGATGCCGTTACTGGCGTTGTTGGCCAGTGATAGTGAAATCGTACCCGTGGGTGCAATCGAGCTGTGATGAGTAAAGCGGGCACCGACTTCGGCCAGTTCGCTAACTAATGTCGGTTTAACACCGGCGACCTGTTGCATATAACGACTGTATTTTGCATGCAGCACTTTACCTTTGACCATCTGGCCAACTTTGTAACCGTCTTTTTTCATTTCAGGACGTTTACGCAGCATTTCACTCGTAACCTTGAAGTCCTGTTCCATGATTGGTGCCGGACCTTTTTCCTTCGCCAGCTCTAGAGCGGTTTGCCAGCCGGTGATGGCCAGTTCCTGTGAGACCTTTTCGGTAAACTCAACCGACTCTTTGCTGCCGTATTTCATTTGCAACATGGTGGCGGTGGAACCCAGACCAAGGAAGCCCATACCATGACGACGCTTGCTGAGGATTTCATCACGCTGACCTTCCAGTGGCAGGCCATTGATCTCAACCACGTTATCGAGCATACGCGTGAAAATGGCGACGGTGTTGTTGAACTCGTCCCAGTCGAAGCGGGCCTTGTCTGTGAACGGGTCGCGCACGAACTTGGTCAGGTTGATTGAACCCAGCAGGCAGCTGCCATACGGCGGCAGCGGTTGTTCACCACAGGGGTTGGTGGCGCGAATGTTTTCGCAGAACCAGTTGTTGTTCATCTCATTGACCTTGTCGATGAGGATGAAGCCGGGCTCGGCGAAGTCGTAGGTGGAGGTCATGATCATGTCCCACAGGCGATGCGCCTTGATGGTCTTGTAGATCTTGCAGGCCACCATGCCGGTGCTGTTGGTGATGTAGCCGTCCTGGATCGGCCAGTCGCGCCAGACCACCAGTTTTGGGTTATCGACCTTGATACCATCCTGCTCGGCTTCTTTTTTGGTGATCGGATAAGCCAGCTGCCAGTCGGCATTGTCGGCCACGGCCTGCATGAATTCATCGGTGATTAATAGCGACAGGTTGAACTGACGCAGGCGACCGTCTTCGCGCTTGGCACGGATGAAGTCCATGACATCGGGGTGACCAATATCAAAGGTTGCCATTTGCGCACCACGGCGGCCACCGGCACTCGATACGGTGAAACACATCTTGTCATAGATATCCATGAACGAGAGTGGGCCGGAAGTATAGGCACCGGCACCGGAGACATAGGCCCCCTTGGGGCGCAGGGTCGAAAATTCATAACCAATACCGCAACCGGCTTTGAGGGTCAGACCGGCTTCGTGCACCTTGTCGAGAATATCGTTCATCGAATCGGCGACAATGCCTGACACGGTACAGTTAATGGTGGAAGTGGCGGGCTTGTGTTCCTGCGCACCGGCATTGGAGGTAATACGGCCGGCGGGAATCGCACCATGGCGCAGGGCCCAGAGGAATTCTTTGTACCAGTGATCGCGCTGGTCTTCGTCTTCGACATCGGCCAGGGCACGGGCAACGCGCTGATAGGTATCATCGATGCTCTGATCGATGTATTCACCGTCCTTACTTTTGAGTCGGTATTTTTTGTCCCAGATATCGGCTGAGGCGTCCTGAAGTTCAATGTCGGCGGGAGTCGGATTATTTACTGCTTTGAGCTGCACTGGTTTCATTAAGGCTTACCCTCCAAAATTCATAAGCATTTGTTTTTATTGATGATTATCTGCTATTAGCGTGCATGATCCGGCACCGGGATGCATACAACGTCATTCGTGTTACGCTGCTTTTGTGCTCCTTGCACATCCAACACTAGATATAGTGTTGGAGTGAAGCTTATGAGGAACGATCCATGAAGTCAACAAGCAGTTCCTAATATAGCTAAATTAATTTAATATCTTTTATTTCAATGAGTTATATGTGATGTCTACACATACTGCACAACTTGTCCACAAGCTTGTCCACAGCACACGACCACAATATATTGTGGCTCAAAAAACCCAGTTATCATCAGGCCTGAGAAGTTAGGGATCACTAACGTTAAGACAAAAACGGCGCTTGATTTATCCCTGACGGGGCATAAATCGTCTCCAGACACGCAAGCTACGGAAAAGCTTTTGCCAATTGAACTTTTTTGAAGTGACAATAGTCTGTGTGTTGTCATGCTGCTGACAAACGAACAATAATTAAACCAACTACAGGGCCAACAATGCTTACAAGAAACCACCTGAAAACATTCTCCACCCTATTACTGACCGGACTGATGCTGCTAACAACGACTGCAACGGCCGGCTTACCCTTTTTTGATAGTCAGGGCGACAAACTGCCGACCCTGGCACCAATGCTCGATAAGGCCACCCCGGCAGTGGTCAACATCGCCACCACCGCAACCATCCGAGTGCAGGAAAATCCGCTCTTTTCTGATCCCTTCTTCCGCCGCTTTTTTGATATTCCAAATCAACCCCGCCAGCGTGAACGCAAGACCTCGAGTCTGGGTTCCGGCGTGATTGTGGATGCGAACAAGGGTTACATCATCACCAACAACCATGTCATCGCCAAGGCCGATGAGATTACCGTGACCCTGCGTGATGGTCGCAGCCTGAAGGCAAAACTGATCGGCACCGATCCCGATACCGATGTCGCCATTATTCAGGTACCGGCTGAAAACCTCACCGCCCTGCCGATGGCCAACTCAGAAAAACTCCGTGTCGGAGATTTTGTTGTGGCGATTGGTAATCCCTTTGGCCTCGGCCAGACCGTTACCTCAGGTATCGTCAGTGCGCTGAGCCGAAGTGGGCTGGGCATTGAAGGCTATGAAAACTTTATCCAGACCGATGCCTCGATCAACCCGGGTAACTCCGGCGGCGCGCTGGTGAACCTGAGGGGTGAGCTGGTGGGCATCAACACCGCCATCTTTTCCAAGAGCGGCGGCAACATCGGCATTGGCTTCGCTATTCCTATTAATATGGCCCACAGCATCATGCAGCAGCTGATCGAGTTTGGCGAAGTGAAGCGCGGCCGCCTCGGCGCACAGGCACAGGATCTAACCCCAGAGCTGGCTGGCGCCTTTGATATTAAATTCCGTCGTGGCGCCGTGATTACTCAGGTTGTCCCCGACTCCCCCGCAGACAAGGCCGGCTTAAGACCCGGTGACATCATCACCCAGCTCAATGGTAAACAGGTGAAGGATGCCGATGCCCTGCGTAACGCCATAGGCCTGTTACGTATTGGCGACAAGGTGAGCCTTAAAATATTGCGCGAGGGTAAAAGCAAAACCCTGCAGGCCGAGATTAAAGAAGCCGAATCAAAAAATCTCGGCGGCGAAAAATTACACGGCCATCTCACCGGTGCGACTCTCGCAGATATTGAAGAAGGTTCGCGTCTGTATGGTCGCATTCAGGGTGTGATTGTTGCCGAAGTGGAACGCGGTAGCCCGGCCTGGCAGGCGGGCTTAAGACCGAACGACATCATCACCTCGGTGAACCGTAAGGAAATTCAGAACGTTGAACAAATGCGCGAACGCATGCAACGCAGCAAGGCCTTATTACTCAATATACGACGTGGTAATGCTGCACTGTTTCTGTATTTACAATAACTAAATTTAACAATAAACCATTAATCTTAAGAATAAAGGCCCTGAGAAGGGCCTTTATTGTTGATATGGAAACAAAATATTACATTTCATTTAACACAATTTAACATTTATTTCACAAAGACCATGTAAATTATAGTCATTGATTTCTTAAACTTATTTTAGCTATTTAGATCAGATATGATTCAATAAAAATCTTCTGGATAAGAACCACCAGAATTGCCTTTTATAAACTTGATGACCTTGTCATTAATGGAGATGTTGTGATGTTCCTGAAAGTTGTATTAGTTCTCTGCCTGTTATTTGGCATAGAAAAATCAGTTGTGGCAAAAAATAAAAATGATTATGTCGTGGCTGTGCGCGCACATGTCAGCGAACAACGCGCCATTAAAAAATGGGGGCCGACAATAGAATGGCTAAACCAGACTATTCCCGGTTCAAACTTCACACTTAAACCCTATACCAGTTTGAAGCAACAAATCGCAGATGCTCGAGAAAAACGTTTCGACTTTTTACTCACAAACCCAGCAACCTATGTTGAACTTGAAGCCGCAGTCGCTGCTCAGGCACTACTTACCTTGGTCAACAATCGCGTTGGTACTGCCCAGACTAGATTTGGCTCCGTCATTTTCACTCATATCGACAACACTGATATTCTCACTCTGAGTGACTTAAAAGGCCGCAGCTTTGTCGGTGTAAATCCCATTGGCTTTGGCGGCTGGCGCGTTGGGCTGTTGGAAATGAAAAATCAGGGTATTTATCCTGAAAAAGATTTTTCTGACCTGCAATTCTCCGGTAATCAACCAGACACCGTTTATGCCGTTCTAAATAAGAAATTCGATGCCGGTATAGTTCGTACTGACATGCTTGAGCGTCTGGCCAGCAAAGGCAAAATTGACCTGAACCATTTTCGAGTTTTGAACCCGCAGCAACATGCTGATTTCCCCTTCTTTTGTAGTTCCGCGCTGTATCCTGAATGGCCCTTTGCGGTGATGCCCCATGTCGATAAAAACCTGACAAATCTGGTAACCGCATCCCTGTTAAAAATTACAAAAGAGGATAAAGCCGCAATAACAGGAAAGTATATGGGCTGGACACGTGCGCTGAGCTATGAACCCGTCAAAAATCTACTCAAAACACTGGAGTTAGGCCCGTATAAAAATTCCGGGCTCATGACGACAAAAAATACAAATCTGCTAATTGCAGGAATTGTGTTATTTATTGGTCTGCTGTCGCTATACTTATATCTTCGCCCAAAACGAGAATAAACCAATCAGTCAGCCCAGCAGACGCAAATGAAGATATCCATTACGACAAAGCTGATCCTGCTTATTACCCTGCTTGTTTCAATGACTGCTATCACAATTAGCAGTTATCTCTACAATAATAGTGCTGAGATCCTGGTACAGAATGCGTTACAGAAACTAACGCATAATGTGGATTTTGAAGGCGAAAGAATTCGTACCCGCATAGCAGAGCTAAAGAATAATTTAAGATTTCTTGCTGCCAGCCCACCCGTTCAAGGACTCATCCGCGCAAAACAAAATAACAAAGGCTATGACACCCGGGATTCGTCTACTGCAGCGCAATGGAAGACACGTCTATCCAGTATTTTTCAGACGCTGACCCATAATATTCCTGATATCTACCAGATTCGACTCATTGACCACAACGGTACTGAACAGGTCAAGATTGAACGAGATGCGCAGGGTAATATGGCCGCTGTAAAAAACGAATTACTGCAAAACAAGGCACAGACAAACTATATAAAACAGGCGATGAAGTTAAAATCGAATGAGATTTACCTGTCATCAATTAGTCTGAACCGTGAATTTAATAAAATAACGCTCCCCCATACCCTGGTACTGCGTGCCGTGATTCCTATATATAGTCAGCCACAAAAGCTGTTTGGCTTTATTGTTATCAATCTTGATTTTGGACGTTATCTAAAACAAATCGAAAAGAGCTACCTCAACAGGAATGAAACACTCTATGTCATGAATCAGGATGGTAGTTATCTGATTCATCCAAAGTCAGAAAAACGCTATAGTCTTGACCTGGGTTATGGTTATCGTATCCAGGAGGATTTCCCCAGACTGGCTGACC
>JAOULB010000159.1 GCA_029882235.1 Gammaproteobacteria bacterium
CAGCCCCAGTTGCATGGCCATGGATAACATAGCCAACAGAATAACCAGGCCAGCAGCAACCGATAAATCAAGAGCGCTTAAGGGAATAACACTCATTCTGTCACCTGCTGCAACTGGCCATTGGATGCCAGCATGTAATGCTCACTCGCAACTCGTTTCATCTGGGCCTGATCATGACTCACCCAGATCATGGGGCATTGAGTCAGTGTTTGATATTCATGAATGAGTTTTTCAACGCGCATCGCACTATCCTGATCCAGGTTTGCGGTAGGCTCATCCAGCAATAATACTTTCGGGCCGTGACATAACAGCCGCAACAGCGCGAGACGTTGACGTTCCCCCGTTGAGCAACGTGAGACTTCCCAGCTCAATACCTGTTGCTCAAAACCGAGTTGCTTAAACCAGTCGATGTGCTTTTGAGTAATTTCAGGGAAATGATCGCCAATGTGTTGTTGCCACCAGAAACTTTCAGCCGGTAACAGCCCCACCAGTTTGCGCCAGTCACTCGCACGCATCTGCTCGCGTCGTTGATTGGCAAATGAAACTTCACCCGAGTTTGGGATCAAGTCAATAAGCGCCCTGAGTAAAACAGATTTACCCGTGCCTGATGCGCCACTCAGGCTTATGCATTGCGCAGTATCCACATTTAGATTTACAGGTTTAATATGCATACACTGCAATTGATTTATTATGAGATGACTCAAGCTATTGTCCGCACTAATTCCATACAATTTACAAAGTATATATTGTTACTCTCTCGGCTACACTATGTTATATATTCTCTAACACGTTTCGATTAATAACTGATAATAACCGAGGTCACTATGTCTGAACCTGAATGCCCACAAACCACACCCTATGGAATTGAACTGGAAGCCGGCGATTACTGGTGGTGTTCCTGTGGTAAATCAAAAAACCAGCCACTGTGTGATGGCTCACACAAAGATACAGATTTTGAGCCCGTGAAATTTACCGTCGATGAGAAAAAAACTGTCTGGCTCTGCGGTTGCAAACGAACCCAAAATCCACCCATGTGTGATAGCTCGCATAACAAAATATAAAAAAAGCCCGCTTAGCGGGCTTTTTATTTTTACAGGCTTGCCTGTTATTGCGCGAGTTTAAAGTAGGACACCGTCTGTTTCATTTCTTCCGTCTGGGCAGACATTTCCTCAGCCGTGCTGGCCAGCTCTTCAGATGAAGCCGCACTCTGCTGCGCCGTTTGATCAACCTGATCCATGGCTTTATTCACCTGCTGAACATTACTGGCCTGCTCATTCGATGCGGCATTGATCTCTTCGACCAGATCGGCGGTCTGTTGAATCTTGGGTACAACTTCATTAATAAGTCGACCTGCCTCTTCAGAGATTTTCACATTATGCGCTGACATTTCGGTGATCTCTGCCGCTGAAGACTGACTACGCTCAGCCAGTTTACGCACTTCATCGGCCACCACCGCAAAGCCTTTGCCATGTTCACCGGCACGCGCCGCTTCAATGGCAGCATTGAGTGCGAGCAGATTGGTCTTATAGGCGATATCCTCGATCAGGGTAATTTTCTCGGCAATGGTTTTCATTGCCGCAACGGTTTCTTCCACCGCCTTACCACCATCGCTCGCCTGCTTGGCAACTTCGGTGGCAATATTTGCAGTTGCGCGTGCATTTTCCGAGTTTTGTTCAATGCTGGCATTCATTTCTTCCAGCGAGGCTGCGGTCTCTTCGACACTGGCGGCCTGTTCACTGGACGACTGACTCAGGCTCTGTGCAGAGGAACTGACCTGCTCTGAAGCATTGGCCATGCTATTGGCCGACTCCACAATACCATTGATAATCTCGGTGAGCTTATCAACCATGTTATACATAGCACCCAGTGCCTGACCTGTTTCGTCTTTGTGGATCTGTTTTTTGGCAATTGCCAGATTCCCCTGTGACAGCTCTGTGGCAACATTTGCCATTTCAGTTAATGGGTTACGAATTCCATTGCCAATAAGAATATAACCTGCAATCACGAGCCCCAGCACAATCAAAGCCGATACCACATAACTGGTTTCAGCCCATGCTGCTGCTGATAAAGTATCTTCAGCAAAGACCACTAGTTCTTTTGAATAATGGTCTTCCACCTTTTTCAATAAATTGATTTTGGCCGTCTGCTTGGCAAACCAGTCCTGCGCGCTAATACCGAAATTACCCGAACTGGCTTTGTCCAGTGCAATGTTACGCATGCCTTCGGCCTCGGCTACAACCGAGTCACGCATGGTATTCTTGTAAAAATCAACGACTTCTTCAGACCCCAGATGTTCAAACATATCCGTGTAGACTTTCTGATCCTGTACCAGTTGCACCAGCTTTTTAAACTGACCACCTCTAAATTCACCCTGAGCAAAAACTGCGGCAAGCACCGCACGTTCAATCCCGGCGCGCTCCTTGGCCTGCAGAAAATTGGCATAGGCCATCACAAAGGCCGCTGCCTCTGACGTCACGGCCTCTTCATACATCTCTTCTACAGACGCGAGGAAGATGCCATTGGTTTTGGTGTAATAACCGATGGCCTCACTGGCCTTGATGTTCAGTGAGGAGACTCGTGAGCGAATATCATCCATCTGCTTCATCGCAGACAGACCTTCATTCAACTCACGCATGAAATGGGGATCAAGAATACTAGTGTCGATGCTGGTGAGGTATTCTTTTACTGCACTAAATTTTTCATCCACGTTACGACGCTGTCCACCAATGGCGCTGGCAAAGTTCTTCCCGCCACTGCCCAGATAACCGGCGGTCATACCACGCTCCTTTTGCATTTCATGCACCAGAGCACTCACACGAGATGAAATATTGGCCATGGTTTCAACATTGGCCATCTGCGCGCTGATTGACATCTTTTCACTCACTGCAATAGCGGCAAAAATAATCAGCGCCAAAGTTGGAATAGAGGTCAGCAATAATAGCTTTTTGCCGATTTTTAGATTGGACAGGAAATTCATTTTTAATCCCTTATTTTTTGTACATGCCGAACTTAATCGACTCTGTATTAAGAAAATAATAACTTCAGATAGTGAAGAGCTAAGACTTTTATCGGAAAAGAATGCACTAAGCTTTATGGTGATTATCTGTTATTAATCTGATTAAATTGTTGTGTGTATAAAAAAGGGGCATCCGAAGATGCCCCAATATACATACCACTCTCTATGAGTCATTTAGGAGTTCATTAACCCATTCACTTATTTACCTGAACCCATGGTGCCAGTGAATTCCGGGTAGGCTTCCATACCACATTCGGTCAGATCCAGACCGGTGTATTCCTCTTCTTCGCTGACACGCACGCCCATGATCATCTTGATCACATACCAGGTGATAAAGCTGGCAACGAAAACCCAGGCAAAGATCACAACCAGTCCAATGAACTGTGCCGTAAAACTGGTCCCTGTGTTCGTAGTGGTACGGCCATCAGACCCCACATACCAACAACACCATGGACTGAGATAGCACCGACAGGGTCATCGATTTTCAGCTTGTCCATTGTGACGATAGCGAATACAACAATCGCACCACCGACGCCACCAATCAGCGTTGCAGCCAGAGGTGTTGGTGTTGATGGTTCTGCCGTGATGGCAACCAGACCGGCCAGAGCACCATTCAATGCCATGGTTAAGTCCGCCTTGCCGAACATCATGCGTGCAACAATCAGAGCTGCAATCACACCACCCGCCGCTGCCGCATTCGTGTTCAGGAATACCATGGCAACCGAGTTCGCACTGGCAATATCACCCAGCTTCAGCACAGAACCGCCGTTAAAGCCGAACCAGCCCATCCACAGAATGAATGTACCTAAAGTCGCTAATGGCAGATTGGCACCAGGAATAGGATTAACTTCACCATTGGCGCGGTACTTGCCTTTACGTGGGCCAAGAAGCAATACACCAGCAAGGGCTGCAGCTGCACCGGCCATATGCACAATACCGGAGCCGGCAAAGTCAGAGAAACCAATGCTTTTATCACCGGTTAATTTGAACATACCGAAGACTTCTTGCTGACCCCATGTCCAGGCGCCTTCCATCGGGTAGATGAAGGCTGTCATGACAATGGCAAAGGCCATGAATGACCACAGCTTCATACGTTCAGCCACGGCGCCAGAGACAATCGACATTGCAGTGGCAACAAACACAACCTGGAAGAAGAAGTCAGAGGCATTTGAATAAACCGAACTTCCACCAAACTTGGCTTCGGCGGATTCTTTCAATACAGATGCCGTCAGGGCATCGGCATTGGCCGCACCATCAAGCGCAATGTCTTTCAGGAAGATGCCACCCTGATACATGACGTCATAACCGACAATCATGTATGCTGTACAGGCGATAGCAAAGAGCACAACGTTCTTGGTCAGAATCTCAGTTGTGTTTTTTGAACGCACCAGGCCGGCTTCCAGCATTGCGAAGCCGGCTGCCATCCACATGACCAGCGCGCCGCACACCAGGAAGTAAAAGGTGTCCATCGCGTACTGGAGTTCGAAAATATTATTTTCCATGATTACCTCCGCTTGGCTTACAACACATCGTCGCCGGTTTCACCGGTACGAATGCGGACAGCCTGTTCAACACTGGAAACGAAAATCTTGCCATCACCAATCTTGCCGGTGTTGGCTGCTTTCGAAACCGCCTCAATAACCTGATCGACCAGTCCATCTGTTACGACGGCTTCGATCTTTACTTTTGGCAGAAAGTCGACCACATATTCCGCGCCGCGATAGAGCTCGGTGTGACCTTTCTGCCGTCCAAAACCTTTTACTTCTGTGACAGTGATGCCTTGTACGCCGATATCGGAGAGGGCTTCACGCACATCATCAAGTTTAAAAGGCTTGATAATTGCCATTACAAGTTTCATTTTCTTAGCCTCCAGGATTCAGACCCGCCATCGTTGACGGGTCTTTGTTACATGCTTAAAGATCGAAGCTTTTGCTCCAGCTAACAGAGAAGCGGGCTGCGTCACTCACGCCAGTTGGGTCATCAGTTTCAGGATCCATTTTGTCCAGAGCAAAAACGAAATCACCCTTGCTCAGAGAAACCTGGAAGTGCGTGTAATCACTACCCGCTTCTTCCATATCGTAACTGCCGTAAACCAGACCCAGAGTCAGATCTTTTTTCACTTCGAATTCAGCGCTGACACTGATGTAGGTATCATCTTCACCTGCACCAGCTTCGTTGCTTAAAGTTGGTGCATACAGGAAGGTAACTGGGCCATAACCAACACTGACGTTCAGTTCACTGAAATCATTCTCAACTGCAGTACCCACTGGGTAGATGTATTTGATGTAGCTGACGTCATAGCTAACAGGGCCTGCTTTACCGCCATAACCCAGATATACATCATGCTCATACTGGCTATCGCCGCCCAGGCTCGATACCCATGTACCGGCATAGAAACCAGAGCTGTGCGCATAGTCGATACCACCCGAGATAGCTGAATCATCAGCACCCTGAGTTGCGCCACGCCAGATATAGTTTGAAGTAACACCAACATTTGCTGTTAATGGTGCTTCAGCCAGTGCAAGCGAACTGAAACCAGTCATTGTTAATGCTGAAGCGCATACAATTGCCTGTGATAATTTTTTCATTTGTTTTCTCCCGTTTTAGAAATATTTTCAACAATCACATATTCCCTAGTGCACAGGCTGTGCCAACCTTATTTTATTAATATTATCAATAAGTTATGAGA
>JAOULB010000160.1 GCA_029882235.1 Gammaproteobacteria bacterium
TTTTTTATTGCTGCGGAATGAGTCCGGCGAAGATTTGGCTGAATTATGTGAATGGTGGACGCGTTTTCAGCAGGTTAGTCCTGATGAGCGAAATTCAATGTGCAAGGCGAAAGGTGGACCACGCAAGAAACGTTCTCGTTCGCGCAATAAAAAACCTGAAAGTGAATAACGAGCATCAGGCATATATTGGGCTTGGCAGTAATCTGGACAAGCCAATACAACAGGTTTCATCCGCAATCGAAGAGCTCGCGCAACTAACAGCGTCAAAACTGGAACAAACATCACAACTCTATCGAAGCCATCCCATGGGGCCGCAAGATCAGCCTGACTATATTAATGCCGTAGTTTTGATCTCCACGGGCCTGGAACCCCAGGTGCTCTTATCTGAATTACAACAATTGGAAAAAAAGCACGGCCGAGTGCGAAAAGGGGAGCAATGGGGCCCCAGAACCCTGGATCTTGATATTTTGCTTTATGATGATTTGATATTAAATAAGCCCGATCTGGTGATTCCACATCCGGGCTTACATCAACGGGCCTTCGTATTGTATCCTTTGTCTGATATTACACCCGAGCTGGACATTCCGGGTCGTGGTAAGTTGTCAGAATTATTACAAAATATACCAGCAACAGGGCTGGAAAGAATTTCGGCATGACACAGACAAAACATGATTTTATTGTGATTGAAGGCCCAATCGGTGTTGGTAAAACAACACTGGCAAAAAGACTGGCCGAATCATTTGGCTCAGACCTGTTATTGGAAGAAGCGGATGATAATCCCTTTCTGGATCGCTTTTATCGTGATCCCAAAAGCGTAGCCCTGCAGACACAATTATTCTTTCTGTTTCAGCGCGCCCAGCAGATGCAGGACCTGAAACAGGCCGATATGTTCCAGCCCGTTCGGGTTGCTGATTTTATTCTGGAAAAAGATCGCCTGTTTGCTGAACTGACACTGGATGATGAAGAGTTTAAACTCTATGAACAGGTCTATAGCCATTTGACGCTGGATGCCCCTCGACCCGATCTGGTGATTTATCTGCAGGCACCGGTAGATGTTTTGTTGCGACGGGTGAACAAGCGCGGTAGAAATTATGAACAGGGGATTAATGGCGAATACTTGTCTAAACTGAATGAAGGCTATACGCGTTTCTTTTATGACTATAACGCGTCACCACTTTTAATCGTGAATGCAGCAGAGATTGATTTTGCTGATAATGAAGATGATTATCAATTATTGCTCGATCATATAACCAGAATTAGTTCTGGCCGACATTATTTTAACCCAACGCCAATTGCTTTATAAAATGAGTGCCACAGCTAAAAACTCGAATAAGGTTACTGTTGCTACCCTGAAAAAGTTTAAACAACAGGGTGACAAATTCACTATGTTGACGGCCTATGATGCCAGCTTTGCACAGATCGTTGATCAATCGGGTGTTGATGTGATTCTGGTTGGTGATTCTCTGGGTATGGTCGTGCAAGGGCACGATTCAACGATCCCAGTTACTGTCGATCATATCCTTTATCATACCCAATGTGTTTCGCGTGTTGTTGAGCGTGCATTGGTTATCGCTGATCTGCCTTTTATGAGTTTTTCAGACACTTCACGCGCACTTGATAATGCCACCCGCCTGATGCAGGAAGGTGGAGCACGTGCGATAAAACTCGAAGGAGGAGGCCACGTTATTCCCGTGGTTGAAATACTTGCAAAACATGGCATTCCAGTTTGTGCGCATCTTGGTCTCCAGCCTCAGTACATTAACAAGCTGGGCAGTTATCGTGTGCAGGGCAGACTGGAAGAAGAAGGCGCTCGTATGCTTGATGAAGCAAAGGCCATGCAGGATGCCGGCGCAGATATGCTGGTACTGGAATGCATTCCATCCAAACTGGCGAAGGAAATATCTCAAAGTCTGACAATCCCAACCATTGGTATCGGTGCCGGTGTTGACTGCGATGCACAGGTGCTGGTTCTCTATGATGTGTTGGGTATTTCATTTGGCCGCATACCAAAATTCTCGAAAAACTTTTTAACAGAGGCCGGTTCTATCGAAGCTGCAATAAAGTCTTATGACTCGAATGTTAAACAGGGGAAATTTCCTGCAAGCGAACATAGCTTCGATTAACCACCAAACCTTCTCTCTATATAAAATGCAAATTTGTTCCTCTATTGAATCGATGCGAACACTTATCCATGAATGGAAAAGTAGTGGGCAAACAGTTGGCTTTGTTCCGACCATGGGTAATTTGCATGAAGGCCATTTAAAACTGGTTGAAGAAGCAAACAAGCGGTCAGATCGTGTTGTCGTTAGTATTTTTGTTAATCCCATGCAGTTTGGAGAAAATGAAGATTTCGATAACTATCCGCGGACTCAGGAACAAGATATAGAAAAACTAAAGGGGTTATCTACAGACGCAGTTTTTATTCCATCAGCAGATGATATCTATCCCGAACAGATTGATCGGAGCAGTTTTGTTGAGGTGCCCGAGTTATCAACAATTTTATGTGGTGCCTCACGGCCGGGACATTTTCGTGGTGTGACCACAGTCGTCAATAAGTTATTTAATATCGTACAGCCAGACTGCGCTGTGTTTGGTTTAAAAGATTATCAGCAGTTCATCATTATTAAAAAAATGGTCGATGATCTTAAAATGCCTGTACAAATGATCGGTGTTGAGACTGTGCGGGAAAGTGATGGCCTGGCAAAGAGCTCACGTAATGGCTATTTAAATCAGCAACAACGCCAGCAGGCCGCCACTATTTACGAAATATTACGATCAATAAAAACCGAAATTCAGCAGGGACGAAAAGATTATCTGGCGCTGGAGAAGGAAGGACTCGGGCAGCTTGAAAAAGTGGGCTTTAAGCCTGATTATGTTGCTATTCGGTGTGCGGAGTCCCTGCAAGTACCCGCAGCAGAAACACGCACGCTGGCTATCCTGGTTGCGGCCTGGCTTGGAAATACACGGCTTATTGATAATATTCGGCTATAAGCCGACTTTTTGTAGGTGGCATGTCTTTAATGACATGGTAAAATTGCCTTAAGACGCTTATTTGAAGGAAGTTGTACATGTTGTCCACAATGCTCAAAGCAAAATTACATCGAGTCACGGTCACTCATTCAGAGCTGGAGTACGAAGGCTCCTGTGCCATCGATGGTAAACTTCTTGATACCGCCGGTATTCGAGAATATGAGCAAATCGAAATCTATAACATCACCAATGGCGAACGTTTTACCACCTATGCGATTCGTGCCGAAGAAAATACCGGCATCATTTCTGTCAACGGTGCTGCCGCACACAAGGCCAATCCGGGCGATATGGTGATCATCTGTGCCTACGTGGGGCTGAATCAGCAGGAACTACTCAGCTACAAACCGAAACTGGTTTATGTCGATGACAAGAACGCCATCACGCATACGCGTAATACCATTCCTATCCAGGCTGCCTGAATACAAATTTCATAGATTAAAAATCAAAAAGGGGATAATTACATCCCCTTTTTGGTTTCTAACGCCGCATGAGACGGCCTGAGGTTTTATCAACCTGTATTGCGCATACCTGCTGCTATTGCATTGATGCTGCGTAGTAAAGGGTCCAGCCAGGCTTCGCGTTGTTCCTCAGTCAGGCTTTCATCGCGGAAGCGCTTGAGCAACATCAATTGAATCTGATTGAGTGGGTCAAGATAAGGATCACGACGACTTAGGGATAGGGCCAGTGTTGGTGTTTCGCCCATGAGCGTATCGATCTGAGCGACATCGAAAACACTTTGTACTGTTTTTATGTATTCACCAGCAATCATTTCATATATCTGATTCGCTGATTTTTGATCCTGACATAACTCAACATAGGTTTTGGCAATACTCATCTCGGCCTTGAACAGGGCCATTTGAGAATTACTCAGTAGTGCACGGAAATAGGGCCAGTTCTGATACATTTCACGTAGCTTGGCGATTTTATTTTTATCATCGCCACACCATTTCTTCAATGCAGTGCCAATACCATACCAGGCCGGCAGTGTATGACGTGACTGCGCCCAGCCAAACACCCAGCCAATGGCACGTACTGAACCTTTGGATCGATCTGTTTTCTTTCTATGCGAGGGGCGTGAGCCAATATTCATCAGGGCAATTTCAGATACAGGCGTGGCCTCGTAAAAATAATCAAGGAAACCCGGTGTTTCATCAGTGAGAGTACGATAACTGTTCTCACCCAGATTCGTCAGTTCAGACATGATCTGTTTAAATTCATCACGATCAGGATCGGGTTCGGTGATGATGTTACGGCTGGCCTTGAGTAGACCGGTAATACCCATTGTTAATTCATAAACGGCCGTCGATGGATTGCCATATTTATAGGAGAGCACTTCACCCTGTTCAGTAAATTTGATCTCGCCATGCACAGTACCCGTCGGTTGCGACAGAATCGCATCACGTGTTGGGCCACCACCGCGACCAATGGTGCCACCACGACCATGAAACAGACGGCATTTGATCTGACGTGATTTGGTCAGCTCAGTAATTTCCTGCTGCGCTTTATAGAGATTCCAGCCCGAAGCGAGGATACCGCCATCCTTACAGGAGTCAGAGTAACCGAGCATCACTTCCTGTGTATTCCCCGATGCACGTAGCAGTTGCGCATAGGTTTCATTGTCCAGCAGGCGCGTCATCACGGGCTGGATGTGTTCGAGATCATTGACGGTCTCAAACAGCGGCGAGATGCGCAGATTACAGAACCACTGGCCGTTCTCTTTACCTGCCAGACCTGCGAGCCAACCAAGGAACATCACTTCCATGACATGGCTGGCTTCATGCGTCATCGAGATAACATAATTACCGAAGGCCTCAGCACTGATCTCCTTACGCATTTTTACCATCACATTACAAAGCGCGACTGTCTCTGCTGATATTTCGCTTAATGAGAGTGATGCGGGTGAAATGTCTGGTCGTTCAGATTCTATATGTTTGGCTAACAGGCTTAAACGCTCGGACTCGTTCAGGCTGTGGTAATCAGTGCCATCCAGTTGCTTGAGGACTTCAGCGACGGTATTGGTATGAATGGTCGACTCCTGACGGACATCCAGTTTCACCAGATAAAAACCAAACGATTCAACCAGACGAATGAGATCCTGCAGTTCGCCGCCGGCAACATTGGCATCACCATGGCTTATTAATGAGTCACGAATCAGATAGAGATCATCTAAGAGTTCTTTTTCTTTATGATAGCCACAACCTCGGGTTGGGGGTTCTCTGTCATCAAGTAATGCCTTTAGAACCTTCAGATTGCATTTCAGTCGCCAGTTCATCATATACAGCTTGCGACGATAAGGTTCGGTGTTAAAACGTTCCGGATTATCAGAAAACGGCTCCGGTACCTCTTTTTCATCCTGTGCCAGCTTATCCAGAAATGCCTTACTCGGCTGACAAAGTTTACTTGAATGCGAGAGCAGATGGCTTAAACGACCCGTACGTGCAGCGTACTCCTGCATGACTTCGTGAGCCTGCATGCGCAAGGCTTTAATCGTGGTTTCAGGTTTTACAAATGGGTTGCCATCGCGGTCACCACCAATCCAGGAGCCAAAACGAATAAAACTGGGTACGGTAATACCTGGCATATGCCCATCGGGTTGACCATAGACACGATGGATGGCGCGCTCCATGCGACGATAGGCTGTTGGCACGGCTTTAAACAGGCAGTTTCTA
>JAOULB010000003.1 GCA_029882235.1 Gammaproteobacteria bacterium
AATGGCAAGGTCGCGCATATATCCAGCGATGAGCATTTTTGCAGTAGCTGTCATACCTACTCTGCAGTTAATGTAGATTGTTTTGAGTGTCATGCAGATAAACCAGCAAACACGCAATACAAGCATATTGTTAAAGGAGGCCAATAAATGAAACAGGATACAGATATGAATCGTCGCCAGTTTCTTGGTAAGGCCGCCGCTACTGCAGGTCTGGCTATTGCACCAGGCGTTATGCTTTATGAAGCACAGGCGCGTCCTGCTGATCAGGCTGCGACCAGTAAACAACGCTGGGGTATGCTCATCAATACAGCCAAATGTGAAGCCGGTTGCGATGATTGTGTTACCGCCTGTAAAACTGAAAATGGTTGGGGCTCAACTGAAACCAAGTCATCACCAGAGCAACAGGCTCAGTGGATTCGTAAGGTTAAACTGACCGATAAACAAACAGGTCATGTACAATCATTACCGTTGATGTGTCAGCACTGCGAAAAACCACCCTGTGTTGATGTATGCCCTACTGGCGCATCAATGAAACGTGATGACGGTATTGTGCTGGTTGACAAGCATATCTGTATTGGTTGCCGTTACTGTATGATGGCCTGCCCTTATAAAGCACGTTCATTTATTCATGAACCACTGGAAAATCAGAAGCCGCATGCCCCACGTGGTATTGGTACGGTTGAAAGCTGCACAATGTGTGTTCACCGTGTTGATAAAGACGGCACACCGGCTTGTGTTGAGTCATGTAACGATAAAGGCCACAAAGCGATGTACTTTGGCAACCTAAATGATCCCGGTAGTGAAATTTCACTACAACTGAAGAAATTCGGTGGTGAACAAATTCGTGCTGATCTCGGCTTAAACACCGGCGTCCGTTATCAAGGTCTTTAATTAAAATACTTAATCAGGTTAGCGAAACAATGAAAACAATTCGATATCTGGAAGTTGAAGGTCGTAGCATGGGTTACTATGCCCTGCTCGGGATTCTGGGACTCATTGTTGCAGCGGGTGGAATCTCTGCCTTATATATGGAGCATAGTGGCCACTGGGTCACGGGGATGACCAACCAGATTGTCTGGGGTATGCCACATGTATTTGCTGTATTCCTGATTGTCGCCGCCTCTGGTGCACTTAATGTTGCATCAATATCATCCGTATTTAATAAAAAAGCTTATAAACCTCTCGCGCCTTTGTCCGCGATACTTTCTATCTGCCTCTTGTTAGGTGGTTTGACTGTACTGGTGCTTGATTTAGGACAACCTGATCGGCTGGTTGTTGCCATGACGATCTATAACTTTAAATCGATCTTCGCCTGGAACATGATCCTGTATAACGGATTTATCGCCATTGTTGCGGTTTACATCTGGTTTATGCTGGAACGCAAAATGAATGTTTACAGTAAATATGCTGGCTTCACTGCATTCTTCTGGCGTCTGATTCTTACTACTGGTACCGGCTCTATCTTTGGATTCCTGGTTGCGCGTCAGGCTTATGATGCTGCAATCATGGCGCCTATGTTCATTATTATGTCTTTTGCCTATGGTCTGGCAATCTTCATTCTGGTAATGATGGCCGCGTATAACTGGTCTGGACGAGAACTGGGCGATGCCACAGTCAATCGTATGAAGAACTTACTCGGTGTGTTTGTTGCTGCGGTACTCTACTTTATGGCGGCCTATCATCTGACGAACCTGTATGCCTCTGAAAACCATGGTGTTGAAGCCTTTATCTTAAAAGATGGTGGCATCTATACACAGTTATTCTGGTACGGCACGATTCTGGTTGGTGGCATTATTCCTTTATTACTGGTTTATGTTCCAGCGTGTGCAAAGAGCCGCTCTTCGATTGCCCTGGCGAGTATTCTGGTCATCCTTGGTGGTCTTGCTACCATGTATGTCATCATCATTGGTGGTCAGGCCTACCCGATTGAAATGTTCCCCGGCAAGATTGTTGAAAGCACATTCTTTGATGGTGGCGTAAAAAGTTACACACCGACTCTGGCAGAAACATTACTGGGCGTTGGTGGTTTTGCACTTGCTCTCATTATGGTTGCCGTAGCGGTTAAAGTTTTACGCTTCCTGCCAGCTACCATGGCCGATGCCGCTGTTGACCCTCACTATAAAGCAGAAGAAGCTTCGAAATAATTCTCTGGTGTGTGGTCACCTCATTGGTGACTCACACCTGTATCTCACCTCAGGCAGTATAGGCTATGAACCGACTCTTCATCTCCGCTGCACATAAATCCTCAGGCAAAACAACACTCAGTATCGGTTTGAGTCATGCATTACACCAATCTGGTAAGACGGTTCAAACATTTAAAAAAGGTCCCGACTATATCGACCCCATGTGGTTAAGTAGTGCAACTTCGCGCCGTTGTATTAATCTTGATTTTTACACCATGCAACATGAGGAGATCCAGCAACGCTTTCAATCGTATAGCCAAGGTGCAGATGTTTCCCTGATTGAAGGCAACAAGGGACTCTATGATGGCCTTGATATCGATGGCTCAAATAGCAATGCCGCCCTCGCCGAGCTGTTAAAAACGCCTGTAGTGTTAGTCATCGATGTACGTGGTGTAACACGCGGTATTGCGCCTCTGCTGCTCGGTTATCAAAATTTTTGCAAAGATATTCATATCGCTGGTGTTATTTTTAATCAGGTCGGTGGCAGTCGACATGAATCAAAACTACGGACGGTTATTGAGCACTATACTGATATTCCCGTTATTGGTGCGGTTGCGAAAAATCCTGAGATGAATATTGATGAGCGTCATCTTGGTCTGGTCCCCAGCAACGAAGCTCAACATGTTAGAAACAAAATAGAAACCATCGGCAAACTGGTTGCTGATCAGGTAGACCTATCTAAACTCATCGAAATAAGTCAACAGGCTCCCAAACTTAACGAAATTAAAATAAACCCCTGCACAAAAATTAAAGCCGATATAAAAATTGGCATCGCCTGCGACTCCGCCTTTGGCTTTTATTATCAGGACGACTTCGACGCACTGCAGCAAGCTGGTGCTGAGCTAGTATTTTTTGACACATTGAAAGACGAAAAACTACCTGAAGTCGATGGCCTGTTTATCGGTGGTGGCTTCCCTGAATCGTTTCTCGAAGAACTTAATGCGAATCAACCCTTACGTGACTCTATTCGCTCAGCCATCGACAATGACCTGCCGGCCTATGCTGAATGCGGTGGATTGATGTATCTGGCGCGTAAAATCAGCTGGAAGGATCAAAGCTATGACATGTGTGGCGTGATCCCAGCTGATATTCAAATGCACGAAAAACCGCAGGGTCGAGGTTACACACGCCTACAGGAAACAGCACACCAGCTCTGGCCAACAGATTCAACCGCGCAGGAAATTATGGCGCATGAGTTTCACTACTCAGGGCTTGTGAATCAAGACAATGACTTAAACTATGCCTATAAAGTCTGTCGCGGTCACGGTATTGATGGTGAAAACGATGGCATTGTCTATAAAAACCTGCTTGCCAGTTATACTCACTTACGCGATACAAATCAGAATCACTGGACAAAACGATTTACCGATTTTGTCCGCAAACATAAACAAACTTCAGGAGCATAATCATGATCTCAGTTACCCCGGAAGCCGCTAAACAAATCAAGGAATCTGCAAGACAATCTCAGGCTGAAGGCATGGCCCTTCGCATCGCCGCATCTCGTCTGGAAGACGGATCTATTCAATACGGCATGGGCTTTGCCGACGATGAAACCGAAAACGATCTGAGCTACACCTCCGAAGGCATTAAACTCGTTATCGCACCGATCAGTCAGGATTTACTCAATAATACCGTGATTGACTACGTCAAACTGGACACCGGTGAAATGAATTTTATATTCAAAAACCCGAATGATCCGGCCTATCAGCCTACCAATTAAGGTCTGAAGGCGAAATTAAGCGACTGATTTACATCAGAATCTGTTAATATTATCTGATATCGCCAAATCGAGAGAACTGTGATGGGTAATGTTGCACCTGAACAGACAAAGAAGCCCTTAATCAGCCTCCCTTTTGAGGCAAAAAGTGCGCGCCTGCACAAAATTCTGTTTTTGGGGCTGTGGCGAAGCCGCCTGTGCGTGCTGTTTATCTCGCTTTGCTCAAGCATATTATTGCTTGGATTAGTCAGTCTGTGGGGCTCAAAGCTACCCCTGTCTGAGGCCAGTTATTTCACCCTGACCATGCTCCTGTGTGTTACTGCCTTGGGGCTGCTAGGTATTCTCTTCTATCGAATTCAAAACCACCTGATTGCCCCTCTGACACAGCTGCGCAACTGGACCAATGAAATGCATGCCGGGAATCTTTCGGTACGCCTGTCACCTGAAGATTATCCGGGTGAATTCGCCGCCTTATCGCAGGATATTAATCAGCTGGCCGAAACCCTGCAGGCCCTGTCTGAAGACATGCAAAGTCAGGTGAAAAAACAAACCCGCTATATTGAACAGAAAACCCGTTCACTGGAAATCATTTATGATGTCGCTGCCAGTATTAATATCTCGCGAGATCTGGATGATCTGCTCACCCGCTTTTTACATACCCTAAAAGATGTCGTACATGCACGTGCAGCAGTTGTGCGCCTGATGACGGACGATGGTCAGATGCGACTGGTCTCCAGCATTGGACTTGATGAAGATCTAATGGCCCGTGAACAATTGATCCCTTCCGAAAGCTGCCTCTGTGGTAGTGCCTATGATGAAGGCAAGGTTTTATTCCGACGTGACATCAAGGAATGCGACAAAATTGTCGGTCGCGCCTTCTTTGGCAAAGAAGATGTTGCCATGGTGGTTGTTCCCTTGCAGTATCGAGACAAAACGCTGGGTGTGTATAACCTGTTCGTCTATCGCGAAGACTATGTAGATCCTGATGGCATAAAGGAACTGTTAACCAGTATTGGGCGCCACCTCGGCATGGCAATTGATAAAGCCCGTTCAGATGATGAATCGAATCGTTTATCCATTATGGAGGAGCGCACCCGCATTGCGCATGAGTTGCATGACTCGTTGGCACAAACATTGGCCAGTCTACGTTTTCAGGTTCGCGTGCTTGATGAAACACTACGCCAGGGTCGTGAACCTGCAGTCTGGCATGAGCTGGAGAAAATTGAAAACAATCTGGATGAAGCCTATGCAGAACTGCGTGAATTAATTACCCACTTCCGCGCCCCTATCGACCATCGCGGCCTTGTCCCGGCGGTAGAACATCTGGTTGATCGTTTTCAGAAACAAACCAAGATTCATATCTTCCTACAAAAAGAATGGAACCTGCATAACCTGCCCCCCAGTATTGAGGTACAGGCGCTGCGTATTATTCAGGAGGCACTGAATAATATTCGCAAACATAGTGAAGCCAACACCGTGCGTATTTTGCTGCGAAGTGAGCCCAGCGGTAACTGTATGATTCTAATCGAAGATGATGGTGTCGGTATTCAATCACAGGGCGGCGATGACAGCATCGATCATTACGGCATGCACATTATGTCTGATCGTGCGAAACAGATTGATGGTGATCTACGTGTAGAAAGTGAACAGGGTGAAGGCACGCAGATCATTTTGCGCTTCAAACACACCACCAGTAAGACAAACCAAATTGAAGTTAGCCCACCAGGCAAAAGAGTAATTTAATGAGTTTACGTGTATTACTGATTGATGATCACACGCTGTTTCGTGTCGGCCTTGAAGGTCTACTTTCCAGTCGCGGTATTGAAGTTGTCGCCTCCGTTAATAGCGGTCAGGAAAGTCTTTCGCTGGTCGCAGAAATGAAACCCGATGTTATCCTGCTCGACATGCGCATGCCGGGTATTGATGGTCTGGGTGTACTAAGACTTTTACGTGATAACAATATTGAGTTACCTATCGCCATGCTGACAACCAGTAGTGAAGAATCGGATCTGGTTGAATCTTTACGTGCAGGTGCGCAGGGTTACTTACTAAAAGATATGGAACCCGACGATCTGGTTCTCGCCCTACGAGATATTGTCGCAGGTAAAACTGTCGTTGCCCCGGATCTCGCACCGATCCTGGCCAAGGCCGTACAGGGTAAAACTGATGATACATCTGAAAGTGAAGCCAGTCCTTTTGATGATCTAACACCACGAGAAACAGAAATCCTTGGCCTGCTTGCAGAAGGTCAGAGTAACAAGGCCATTGCGCGCAACCTCGGCATCTCAGATGGCACCGTTAAACTGCATGTAAAAGCCATTCTACGAAAACTCGGTGTGCATTCACGTGTCGAAGCCGCAGTGATGGCGGTTGAAAAAGGTCTGCAACGTAACCCTATTTCGTCATAACAAAGATAAGCCATGAAAACATTTACCCAAATTGTTGATGAATGTCTGCAACATATTCAGGAAATCTTTCCCTGGGATCTGGCCGAAAAACTGGACCATGAAAAACCCTTGATTATTGATGTGCGCGAACCCTATGAATTCGATGCCATGAAAATCAGAGACTCCATTAATGTCCCTCGCGGTATTCTGGAATCTGCCTGTGAATTTGATTATGAAGAAACCATCCCTGAACTGGCTCATGCCCGTAACAAAGAAGTCATTGTCGTCTGCCGCTCTGGAAGACGCAGCGCCCTCGCCTGTCTCGTCATGCAGGAAATGGGCTTTGGCAATGTCATCTCACTTAAAACCGGCCTACGTGGCTGGAATGAATTTGAGCAACCAATGATTGATAAAGAGGGTAAAGAAGTCGACGTCGATGATGCGGATGATTATTTTACTGCGAAATTAAAGCCGGAGCAGTTAAGCTCGAATCAGTAGAATTAAGCGGTCTACCCCTCTGACTGTTGATTACCCCTTTGATTAATCGCAAGCAGGCTGATCAATTCAGCCTGCGCGACTTTTATTTACTATTAATAATTAGAATGACTCATTTTCGACTTCGAGATAGGCCAGGTTAATCAGTTTGCCGATATTGTCTTTGAAGCCACTCCATGATTTGTATTTATTCAGCGCTCGAGTGACTTTTGGCGCCATTTCAAAATCACTCAGGCCCGCTTCAAATTGTTTTTTCACTTCACCTTTTAAAGCTGTAATGAATTTACGATAGCGATTGATGATTTCTTTGCCGCCACTCTTACCATGTCCGGGCACAAAAACTTTCGCTCCACTCTTTTGACCAATATCCAGTGCCTTTAGATTTCCTGTGTAGCTGGCCATGAACAGGCTCAGGTTTTGGTCGCGCAAGACGTCACCAAAGACAAACACCTTTTCTTCGACGATCTGGATCATAATATCGCTGTTGCTGTGTGCCTTACCGGGGCTATATATACGGAAAGTGATACCACCGAGTTTAATGCGATCGCCATCTTTAATGATCTTTTCAGGTGCGACAACTTTGGTACCTTCGATCTGACCTTTTGACTGACGATTGATGGCCTTGATCCAGTTTGCACCTTCATCACTGGCAATCGCCAGTTTACTTGCCTGATGGGCATAAATGGTTGCGTTTGAATAATGTTTCTTAATGCCATGGTTACCGAGCCAGTGATCGCCATGGTCATGAGTATTAAAAACGGCAATGATGGGTTTTGGTGAAATCGTCTTCGCCTTTTTCACCAGCATCTCCCCCGTGTACAGGCTGCTACCCGGATCGATAACTACCACACCCGCTTTAGTATTCACCAGCACAGGATTATTACGAAAGCCCTGATTGGCTTTGCTCACCTCTTCATTCGGCCCATGGATGACATAGACATTAGCCGATAGCTTTTCCAGTGGATAATCTTTTTTGATCGATAGATCAGCTGCTGTGGTATTTAAGGACATAAGCAGACCGCCACAGACGAGCAATGATTGTAAAAAATTCGTGTTATTTAACATGACCGTTCTCCTCGTTTGAAAAATAGGGCAATACGCCGTTGAGGTGAATCTAGGTGACTGGCCGAGAAAAGTTATGATCTTTATACTAACTTATTATGACTTTTTGATTTTTTCAATAATTACAATGGCTTATATTGTATTTATTATCAGTTTAACTAGTTTTCTTCTGGCATTTTCGGTATGCTCTTACCGCTAACATTAATAATAATAAAAAGGTTTGACGATGCTGGAACAGCAGTGTGATGTACTGGTAATAGGCGGTGGCCCGGCCGGTTCTACTGTATCTACCCTGCTTGCCGAGAAAGGCTGGTCGGTAACAATGCTGGAAAAGTCCCATCACCCTCGTTTTCATATAGGCGAGTCTTTATTACCCATGAATTTACCTATTCTGGATCGTCTTGGTGTTTTGGCCCAGGTTGATGAGATTGGTATAAAAAAATACGCTGCTGAATTTAACTCGCTCAATCATGAACATCCTGTCACTTATTATTTTGCGCGCGCCCTGGATAAAAGCTTTCCTTATGCCTATGAAGTGCAACGCGACAAGTTTGATAACATTTTATTTCGCAATGCCGCTAAGAAAGGTGTGACCACGCTCGAAGAAACAAAAGTCACACGAGTTGATTTTTTATCCGATCACTCATCTGTTATAGAAGCACAGAATAAAAGCGGCCAGACATTAACCTGGCGGGCAAAATTTCTGGTTGATGCCTCAGGTCGTGGCACGTTTCTCGGCAATAAGTTTAAAATCAAAAAACGCTGCAAGGATCATAATAGCGCAGCAATTTTTGGACACTTTAGTGATGTCGAACGCCGCCCCGGTAAAGACGAAGGCAATATCAGTGTTTACTGGTTTGAGCATGGCTGGTTCTGGATGATCCCTTTTAAAGATGGCAGCATGAGTGTCGGCGCTGTGTGCTGGCCATATTATCTGAATTCTCGCACCGTTGAGGTTGAACAATTTCTCTGGGACACCATTAACAGCAACCCGCTTGTTGCTGCACGTATGAATAATGCAAAACTGATCTCACCAGTCACCGCAACCGGTAATTTTTCTTACCGTGCAGAACGTATGGCGGGTGATGGTTATATTATGGTTGGCGATGCCTTTGCCTTTGTTGATCCTGTTTTCTCAAGTGGTGTGTTGTTAGCAATGAATGGCGCGGTTGCTGCCTCAGAAATTGTTGATCAAATTCTACGTAAGCCTGAATCCGCACCCGCTTTGATTAAATCCTTCAACCATACGGTTCGACATGGCATTAAAACCTTTTCATGGTTTATTTATCGCATCACCCAACCTGCAATGCGAAACATGTTTATGGCTCCAAGAAACTGGTTTCATATGGAGGAAGGTATTCAATCCCTGCTAGCTGGTGATCTCTTCCGCGACACACCTTTAAAACGACCGCTTTTATTTTTTAAAATAATTTACTGGATATCATATCTATTCAACTGGCGTGAAAACGCCGCTGCGCGAAATAAACGTAAACAGAGTTTGCGCGGTGGCCCGTTGAGCGTTAAAACGACAGATTCTCCTGAAGCTTGATCATTAGTAACGAAGGACTGACCGCCTCCTTTTCTTTTTTCAAATTGCTGAAATTTTCCTGTCCCATTACACTATCAGGCCAAAATATCATATCTATATGCAATTGATTTTCTATGACTTTTGTAAAGTTTTGGAAAAATTGCTCTAAACATGGATCTTTATTGGAGCTCAAAACGTCCTGGTAATTACAACTGACAATAAAACTGTTACTGCATGACAACAGGAGTTTGAGATGAATATTGAAATAATCTTGTGGCTGGTTGCTGCTGCATCAATGGTGTCTCTTTGGTTACCTTACCTTTAACTACCATCCTATATCCGAATCAACACCTGTAAATGCAGTTACCTGGTTGCCTTTGTCGTTATATGTAATACGATCAAAGCTCATGGCATTTGCCTGAGCGATACCACGCCCATGATTATCCTGAGCACGTGCAGGATCGACTTGCATATACTTATGCCATTCAAACCCCTTACCCTGGTCACTGATCGTAATATATATCCCGTCTTCGTTGCGTTGTAATTTTACAGCGACCTGCTTATCTTTATTTTCCGGAAGAACTCCGCGACGCAAAACCTCTTCTCGCCAGTTATTGTTATTTAGCAAATCAGTTTTTTTCTCATAGCCAATTTCTAAATTACCATGCTCTACTGCATTAATTAACAATTCTGCCAAACCGGAAATGGCACGTGATGGGACAGGGTAAAAATTAGCAATAAAACAAGCCAGACTTTCTGCCTCTTGTAGTGAAGAACACTTAAATGAACATTTATCCATTAAAGAAAATCCGGCTAAATGTTGGTTAATCTCTGCATTCAATGTATTCCTTTGATTAATATCTCGAATTGCCGCTGACACCACAGAGTAAAGCACACCAGAATTAATTGGTTTAGTTAAATAGTAATAAACTCCAGCATCAATTCCTTTTTTAATTTGCTCTGGTTCTTTATCTCCCGTAAGCATGATGATAGGTATATCTTTCATTACTGGATCCTGCTTGAGCGTCACCACAACCTCTAAACCAGTCATTTCTGGCATAACCTGATCCATCAAAATCAGATCAACACTATGTTCTCCGCGCAGCAACAAATTTAACGCCTCTTTGCCATCACTTGCTGTTATGACAGAATACCCAAGACTTTCAACAAAAGTCTTAAGCAACTCAAGCATATTTTCATCATCATCTACTGCAAGGACATTGACTCTATATGCGCTATTTTCTGGATTTGTATTATGTTGTTTCATAAGTTGCATGATGGCGATCTCCTTATTATCTCTCCGTCAGAGCCGATCTTAATGACTGGTGTATAGGCTTTAACAAATAGGCAAGAATGGTTTTCTTTCCAGTCACAATATCTGCCTCGACAATCATTCCTGGCAAAATAATATTCTTGCGTGAGGCTTTACCGACATAATTATTTTTCAAGGTTATTCTTCCTCTATAATACGGCTCACCTGTTTCATTTATAAACGTTGTTGCGGATAAAAACTCCAGCAAACCTTCGGCTGCTCCATAGCGTGAAAAATCATAGGAACTAACAATTACTTTGACCGGCTGGCCTACTTGAACGTGACCTATATCTTTGGGTGAAATTCGTGCCTCGACCACCAGGTTCTTATCAACGGGGACTATCTCCATGAGAGTTTTTCCTGGTTCGATAATGCCTCCTATCGTATTCACCTTAAGTCCTTTAACCAGACCATAAACAGGCGATCTAACCTGCAAACGTTCAAGCTTGTTTTTTAATTTATTCAGAACCTCATGATTTTGAGCAAGCCTTGACTCGATCACACTTAGCTCACCATGAATTTCCTCTTCTATTTTGCTAACTTCTTTTTGATACTGCAAAATTGTCAGTTTTGATACGTGTCCTTTTTTACGCATTCTTTCCTGTAATGCCAGTTCTTCCTTTGCTAATTGCAGGTTGTTTTTAAGTTTTCTGGAGCGTTTATACAATTTTGCAATTTGTGGGTTATTTGTATTCGCCAGATCCGCATAATTATTTACCTTCTGGTTAATGCCTTTATTATTTGTATATTTTGAGAAGTCTGGTTTTCTATTTTCAAGCATGGCGCGTAGACGCTCGGCCTCAAGATTTAAATAAAGTTGCATCGCATTTTCCTTTGCAAGATCCTGTTTAGTTGCCCCATCATTGATCTTTAACAAAACCTGATTTTTCTGCACCAGGTCTCCTTCTCCTGTCAGGATATCGGTGACTATTCCACCATCGAGATGCTGCACGACCTGCACAAAACCTTTTGGCACAACTTCTCCTTTTGCTTTCGCAACTTCATTAACTTTCGCAATACTTGCCCAAATAATAAATATTACAATAGCTGCATTAACCCAGGTCATTGTCATTCTCGCAAGATAAGGATTTACTGCCTCTTCCAACATGACTGACTGCGGCAAGTATCGAAGCTGTTCACTTTCACTGCGCAACATTCGGTTTCTATGAAAAATATCAACGCTTTTCAATTTCGAAAAAACTGATATAAATTTTATTAGAATAATGTTAATTATTTTTTTCATATTAATAACTTCGTTTATTCATTTCTTTTATTATTTCATCGGGTGTTGATACGAATGGAACTCCGCCCTCCCTGAGCAATATCGCTACATTTGCCATTCTTAGATAATCCTCTCGATGAGTAACAAGCACGATCGTTCGTTGACCACGCCATTTATTCAGTAAACGATGGTATGCTTTTCCTGCAGATCCATTTAATAAAACATAAGGCAATTCATCGATAAGCATGATAGGCGTAGTCTTTATCAGAGCACGAGCCAGGTTTAACTTATATGCCAGACCTGTTTGCAAACCCGCATTGTTTTTTCCTATCTGGGTTTCTATTCCCTTAGGTAGTTTGCATACCTCTTCCCATGCATCGACTTCCTGTAAGGCATCTCTCAATGACTCATCACTGGCAAGCGCATCAGACAAACGAAGATTTTCTGCGATTGTCCCCTGAAAAAAACTTGGTGTCTGGGGCACATAGGCAATGTTTTGACGTAGTTCAATGGGATCTAGTTGTCGTATATCAATTCCATCAACACGGACTGTTCCAGCTTGTGGCTGATATAAGCCATTCGCTAACTTTAATATTGTCGATTTACCTGAACCATTAACACCTACAATGGCAACGACCTGTCCAGGTTCAACCTGAAATGAAAGACCACTAAATATGGGATCCAGCTCTCTGGTATAACGCAAACCAACCTTGGAAAAACTTATTTGCCCTTTAAGATCGCTGAGACGTGACTTTACTTTTTCAACATCTCGTTCTGTTTCGATCTCCATCAAGCGGTTAATCTGATCAATCGCATTTTGAATTTGTTCCAGGCGTGAAATTGAAGTGCAAAATATTTGAAAAGGAGTTAAAACACGCCAAACAAGAATGATGGTCGCAATTAATGTTCCCGTTGTAATGTTGTTTTCCCATACAAGATCAATCCCCCAGACAATTGTGATAAGACCGGATAGAATAAATATGCCATGCGCAATACTCTCAACTATTGACGCAAGAAATCCTGCCCGAAATCCTGCAAGTGACGCCTTGCCAGAGTGTTCATGAAAAAGCTGAAACCAGCTGCTGGTCATTCCGCAGCCTCGCAAGGTGTGCATTTTTTCGAAAGTTTCGACAATTATTTGCTGACGATCTGATGATGCCTTACCTGCTAGCTTAATTGCCGTCTTAAGTCTTTGTCTAAACCAGAAAAACACCGCCGTATACAACATAGCCGCAAGAAACGGGATCAAAGCCAGCTTTCCTGCAATCAACGCAATCGCCAACAAAATAATCAATGTAAAAGGCAATTCGACAATTGCTAGAAATAGCGCACTACTAAAAAACTCTCTAACAGCATCAAAAGCTTTGAGTCGCGATATTTGTGATGAAACTGATGCACGTTCAATAAATATTGGCGGCAACATCATCAGCTTTTCAAATATTTTATTACTTACGATATTGTCCAGACGTGAACTAATCCATGCGAGCGAGCGTGTTCGCAACCCTCGCACACCCCATTCCATTAGTAGCGCGAGACAGGCACCAATTGTTAGCGGCAACAACGTATTCAATGAATGCTCAGTGATAACCTTATCGTACACCAACATCACAAAGATTGGTGCAGCAATTGAAACCATCCCGAGCGCAACGCTGAGTATTAGGGCACGTGCAAATAATCCTCTAAATCTCTCAAGCAATGAACGAAACCAACTAAAACCGGAAACACGCCGAACTGATTCTGAAGCAATATCTTCGATATTCTCTTTTTTGGTAAAAAAGTAGGCGACACCGCAAACTCTTGCATTACTATCAAAATATATAACTTCATTATTATTGGTAAAAACTGAATATTTATTGTCTTCATTTTTGTTTTTTGTCACAACGAGAGACGTGTATTTGTTCTGATACACCTCATCCGGAATAAATAAACAAGGAAGTAATCGCTTATCCATGTCGCAAATACGTAATTTAACTGCACGACCTATATAGCCCAGCTCGACCATTGCATTGAGAACATCGACAACACCAATATATTCGGCCTTATAGGGTAATATCTCACTTAAGCGATTAAGTTTTACTGGAAGTGCCAACTCTTTGATCAAAGTGAGCAGACATGCAGACAGATCTGTTTTCAGAGATTTTTTTGGAAGCCAGCCTGTATCTCTAAGATATTTTAATACCTTGTTTATACTATTTTCACCAACAAACCCTTCTAGCTCTAGAGCAACATTCATTATCGTGCTCCCACATATGAAACCAGGCCGTAATTTTTTATACTTTCCACTGTTTCATTTTTCTGTAGTGCCTTATTGCTTAGAACATACTCAGTTTGCGCAAGCCCCATTATATTTCTATCATTGGTGACAATAATCATGGTCACCTTTCCTTTTAGTCGGGCAAGTAAGCGGTAGACCTGATTGTATCCTTCCTTATCTAATGCACGATCAGCGTTATCAAATAATATTATGCGCGGTTTTGATGCAAGAACACGTGCTATGGTAATGCGTTGCTTGACACCTGGTGGTATTGGGTCTGCGGTACTGCCTTCCAGTTTTGTTTCGTAGCCTGCTGGTAATTTGCTAATTTCTTTATCAAGCCCAAGCAGTCTAACCAGCTCATAAACCCTGTCGTCGGGCAGACCACCAAACGCATTTAAATTTTCCCATATTGTTCCTCTGAAAATTGTGCCTTCCATCGCTAGATACCCAATGTGCTGTATCAACATGCGCGCTGGGTAACGCGTAGACTCGACCCCATTAATCAGTACTTTTCCATTTGTAGGCTGATAAAATCCCGCCATTAATTGTAATAAAGTAGTTTTGCCACTACTAAAGTCATCTGTGATGGAAATACTCTGCCCGGGATACAGCTTCAAGTTTAGATTATCAAAAAGCTGCGATTCATTTGGCCCATATGAAAATGAGAGATTGTGAATTTCAAGCAAGCCTACACTTTTGTTCAATTCGGCCGGACTAGATCGTGCATGAGATGGCAACTCAAACACTTCAACAATTTTATCAAGAGCGAGTTTAAAATCCTGATATCGTGTCCAGACTCCTAAAGTCCTTTGTACGGGTTGCATTATTCTCCCTGATAACAGTACACAGGCAATAAGAGCGCCGAGTGTAAGCTGGCCTTGCATTGCAAGTGGCGCACCAAAACTGATTATTCCAACGATCATCCCTTGCGTAAAAAGGGCACCATAGTTTATCGCCTTATTCGTTTGTTTTGACACATTGTAATTTGAAAAACTTGCTTCTTTTTGTATTTTTTCATAACGTCTTTGAAACAATGTTTCAATACCTAGCGACTTAACTGAATGTATCCCATTCAAGGTCTCTATAATAAAACCCATACGCATCTCATCAAGTCTTTCTCTACTTATAAGCGCTTCTTTTAATTCTTTACCCAAAGTTATCGCGATTAAAACAAATAACGAAAGCAACACAACAGGAACAAGCACTAAAATCCCTGCCAGATAAGCAATCAGCCCAATAAAAATAAACACAAATGGCAAGTCGATTAGAATTGTTAATGCCTGACCGCCAAAAAACTCTCTTAACTTGGCAATACCCGCCATGCGCTGCAATTGCTCGCCTGGTTCTTTTTGTTCTAACGAAGAAAGATCTGCGGCAAGCATATAGCGCATCGCATTACATGCAATCACATGCTCATAAACCGCGCTTGCCCATGTGATAACATAAGATCGACCAAGCCTTAGAATCCCTTCCATAACTACAACCACACATACAGCTGCAGATAATACATAAAGGGTCGCAATATTTTCATTAACGAGAATCCGGTCATAAACCTGCAGAGTCAGAATTGGAAGCGCAAGCGCTAACAGATTAATTGACAATGAGGCTAAAACCAGATGCGTACGCTTAACGTCAAACGACACCGCAGGTCTCTTAACAGCTTCATCCGGCAATGCCGGATGAAGCATTGAGAATAAGCGCTGCTGATACTTCGAAAAATATCCGCCTTTTTCTATATAGTTTTCACCAGATCCTTGATGTGATTCCATTACACTTATAATCCTCCAACCGCAACATCAAAGTTGTCTCCATTATTCGCATTAACATCAACTGTTCCTATATCGTCAACAGCACCAGCCGGATTATCTTCATCATTCTGGGAGCGTTTATCTTTACCACCTCCCTGTTGTTTGACATTATTTCCATTGCCGTGATTTTCAACAGCATCAACCCATCCGTTTGAACTTTCAGAGGCATCCATCGTAATCTCTGGGCCATTGTCATCGTTTACGACAATGTCATGCCAACCATTTCCTTCAGAGCTATCGAACATTGCACCCATATCATCATCAACTGGATTAAACCCAGGGGTATCTCCATCATCAACCCTGCTACTCACAACCGAGTTTGGGCCACCAATTCCTTGCGACGGGTTGTTCTGATCAATACCATCTCGATCATTACCATGGCCGCGGTTATGACGATCTTCACTGCCGTGGTTATTGGTGCTAATTTCATTAGTTTGTGTCTGTGTCTGAGCATCCTGATTAACTGCAGACTTACCACCACCCGGATTACTTGAATCAACTCCTTCTGCATCATTACCATGACCATTATTGTTGTCGCCACTACTGACTATACCCTGAGGTGATGAGACTGCATTCTGAGGTCCCGCATTCTGTGCCGGATTGCTTGTATCAACACCCTCAGCATCATTGCCATGACCGTTGTTGTTATCACCACTACTCGTAGTAAGCTGTGGTGATGAATCTGTATTATGGGGCCCGGTGTTCTGTGCCGGATTGCTTGTATCAACACCCTCAGCATCATTGCCATGACCGTTGTTGTTATCACCACTACTCGCAGTAACATGTGGTGATGAATCTGTATTATGGGGCCCGGTGTTCTGTGCCGGGTTGCTTGTATCAACACCCTCAGCATCATTGCCATGACCGTTGTTGTTATCACCACTACTCGCAGTAACATGTGGTGATGAATCTGTATTATGGGGCCCGGTGTTCTGTGCCGGGTTGCTTGTATCAACACCCTCAGCATCATTGCCATGACCGTTGTTGTTATCACTACTGGCGACCAACTCCTCGGATGATTGACCAGTCTCGTCCGACTCATCTTGTTCTACAGGGTTTAAATCGTTTCCAATATCAGTAATTACTTCATCTTCAACCGAAACAACATCATTATCGGTCTCTGAAGTTACTTCATCATCCTCAACCGCAACAACATCATCATTGGTCTCTGAAGTTACTTCATCATCCTCAACCGCGACAACATCATCATTGGTCTCTGAAGTTATTTCATCATCCTCAACCGAGACAACATCATCATCGGTCTCTGAAGTTACTTCATCATCCTCAACCACGACAACATCATCATTGGTTTCTGAAGTTATTTCATCATCCTCAATCGCGACAACATCATCGTTGGTCTCTGAAGTTACTTCATCATCAATCTCAACAACGTCATCATTACTATCGCTATATATGGACGATGATTCTGAATTTATTGCCGGGCCATTACCTATTGCGGTACCCGCTGGCGCGAGCGATTCAATATTTTGCAGGGGGGCTGTTTCAATTTTGGCAGAAGATATAACGCCCTCAACATTACTGTTTGACACTACATCATCAAACTTGGGAACCGATTCGTTAACAGTGTCCGCTGCTTGATGCTGACTATCAGAAATACCTTCACCCGAGGCGATCGAAGAGTCATCTCTAACTATAGAAACAGTTTCTAGCTTTTCAGCCTTCTCACCTACTGCGCCAACACTGTACGCGTCTTCTGTCTGATTTACAGATTCATAAATCTCTTCATTATCTGCATTTAGATCAACGGTTGGAACATCCTGCATCACAGTAAACTGATCAAGCTCATCGCGTAATTTCTCTGAGTCCTGCTCATTAACCGAATTATGTACATCTATATCAGAAACGTTATTTTTCTCAGCCATTACATACACCTCTTACTACTGTCAAACCAAAGATTTGTGTCTCAGGTTTATATCGTGTAAGCGGGCATTGGTGTTTAACTTAAAAGACCTACAGTTCGTGAATTTTTCTTAAATAAGCTGTGACTTATAAGAAACAAGTGTGAAGTTTTGTTAATAATATTATATGCAGATGCGTTATGATTAATTCAAAACTATTGCACAGAAAATCGTACGCAACAGTGACAAAAAGAAGATTAAAAATATTATTCGGCATTGAATAATGCCATAAAGAAGCCAGTCTTTTCTGAAAAGCTATCAGATATAGTGTTTGCGATCTTTACGTCGTCCTCTAGGGCTGGCCTGTTGTACAACACGCGCATGAATTGCATCCTGAGTGATTTCGCGACGTTCATGCATGTAGTCTTCATTCAAGGGTTGAATAAAGTAACGTTCATTTTCGATAATGAGCTGACGGAAGATATAACCATTTTCAACGATGGCAATAACAAAACATTCATGCGCGATTGATCCTGAACGATCAATAATAATGATATTCCCTTTTTTGAATTCGGGCTCCATACTGTCATCAATAACCTGCAGGGCAACGGGCTCACTGGCACCACAACCGCTGGATTCAAACATATCCTGAAATTCGTCCACTTTACTAATAACCTCTTTGATTAAATATTTTTGCCTGTTGTTTGTTTCTGCTCGATCTGCTCTTCCTGTTGTAATTGCCATAGATGTGTATACAAACCATCACTGGTCAATAACTCTCGGTGTGTCCCCTGCTCGACTATTTTACCTGCTTCCAGCACCAGGATCTGATCCGCATCTATAATCGTCGACAGTCTATGCGCAATGACCAGTGTTGTATGGTTTTCGGCAACCTCTTTCAAGGCCTTGAGAATAGCTTTCTCTGCATGTGAATCCAGACTGGAGGTGGCTTCATCAAACACCAGTATTTTCGGATTTTTCATAATGACACGTGCAATGGCAACGCGTTGTTTTTCACCACCGGATAATTTTAATCCACGCTCACCGACAACTGTGTCATAACCATCCGGCAGACTCTGAATAAATTCATGTATGTGTGCCAGCTCCGCCGCTTTGATGACTTCATCACGAGTCGCTGCTGGACGGGCATAATGAATATTATAATAGATCGTATCATTAAACAGTACGGTGTCCTGCGGTACAATACCGATGGATTCACGCAGACTTTGTTGCGTGACTGTTGCAATATTCTGCCCATCAATAATAACTTCACCATCGTTTAAATCATAAAATCGAAACAATAAACGCGCCAGTGTCGATTTTCCTGCACCTGATGGACCAACCACAGCCAGTTTCTGTCCTGGCTTAATTGAAAAGCTGAGTTCTTGCAGGATTGGGCGTTCAGGTTGATAGGCAAAACTCACATTTTTAAATTCGATCTCACCATCTTTAACATGCAGTGGTTTGGCGTCGGCCTGGTCCTGCACTTCACCCTGACGTTCAAGCAGTTTAAACATTAGATCCATATCAGCCAGCGCATATTTTAACTGCCGGTAAACAATGCCAAGAAATCCCAGCGGAATAAAGAGCTGTAACATGAGTGCATTAACCAGTACCAGATCACCGATACTCATCTGTCCACTGACCACACCCTGTCCCGCGAACACCATGATCATCGTCACACCAATGGCAATAATGCTGCCCTGCCCAAAATTAAGCAGTGACATTGAAGTCTGGCTCTTCACCGCCGACTGCTCCCAGTGATACAGGGTTTCGTCATAGCGTTGCAATTCCAGTTTTTCGTTATTGAAGTATTTGACGGTTTCATAATTTAACAGGGCATCAACCGCACGACCATTTGCCTTTGAATCATAGGCATTCATTTCATGACGAAAATGCATGCGCCATTCAGTGATCATAAATGTAAAAACAAAATAGATTATGACCGTTGAAAAAATCGCAATGGCAAAACGCAATTCATACTGACTGAATAATATCGCCGCGACCAGAATAAATTCTGCAATGGTCGGTAAGATATTAAACACCATATAATTTAAGATTGAGCTAACGCTGGTGGCACCCCGCTCCAGATCACGCGAGATATTGCCAGTGTGACGGTCAAGATGAAAACGTAGAGACAAATTATGCAGGTGCTGGAATACTCGGGTCGAAATACGACGCATAGCCCGATAGCGCACCCGGGCAAAAACAGCATCACGTAGTTCATTAAACAAACTACCCGCCAGCCGCAATGCACCATAGGCCAGCAATAGCGCCAGAGGTAGCGCCATCACCACATCACCTGAGACATCGAGATGGTCAACAATCTGTTTTAAAATGAAGGGGACCCCAACCAGGGCCAGTTTGGAGGCAATCAGGCACAACAGTGCAAACAACACACGCCCTTTATATTCCCATATGTAGGTAAACATCCGGCCCAGGTTCTGGCGATCATGTCGATGAGAATGGGGATTGTCTTCGTAACGAATATAGTGACTCATAAAAGTACAGCTGCGAACAGGGAAACAATCATTATCGCACGATTAGCCCGAGGAAAATAATATCTTTTAGGCGGTCATCTTATCGGTATGTGCCATCAGTCTGTCTTAAATTCCCGCACAGATGAAATGTTATTTTCAGGAGCACATTTTTCACATTTAAAATGCTCATTCCTCGTGCCTGTTCACCAGAATTTTATACTTTAAATGTGTGTTAACAAGAATTAACAAAAATATGAAGCCCTTGATATCGTAAATCACAAAACCTTTCAGTAAAGTTGCTTCTATACTGAACCACGTACCTATTTGAAAAATACTTTATCAGGAAATGCTAATGCAATCGCTGGATGTTATTCAGGACAATATTATCAAGAGCAAACGAATTCTTATAATAAATGACGATCTGGATATTTGCGCTCAATTAAAGAACTATCTGGAACAAAAGAATAATCGGTATAGTGTCGAAATAGCGGCAAATCTGCTCCAGGCTGATAACCTGGCACGGCGTTTTAAACCAAATATCACGATCATCGACATCAAAGATGACTCACAAACTATATTCGAGCAGTTATCTCAATTCAAAAATATATATCCTGAAATGGAATGCATGGGCATCAGTTCCCAAATGCAGATCAAAACAATCAAACAGTTCGATCAGAATTTGATATCGGGTTATCTATATAAACCTGTGGACACAGAAAAATTGATTGATGCGATTGAGTTGCTATTGTCACGACAGGAATTACGCCGCGAAAAAGAAAATGCATTGAAGAAGTTTAACAGCCTGTTCAACATTAACCACGAACTGATTTTCGATTTATCAATAGATGGCCATATTCTGGATATCAACGATGCGGCGATTCGATTTATCGAAGTTGAAAAATCAGAGGTACTTAACAGGTTCATCTGGGATACGCCACTGGCTGAACTGGGTCCAGAATTAATTATTCGATTGCAACATATCCTTAATAATGATTATGAGCTTGAGCATTCCTTTGAAGTAAACCTGAATAATGCTATTTGTGATCAGCGTCGTTTTGAATTCACCTTTAAACCTGTTCAGGCCAACGATGGTTCTGTTCGAGAAATACTTCTACGTGGTGAAGATGTCACTGATCAACGCATGACAGAACAGAAGATTCGCCAGATTTCCTATATTGATCAACTGACTGGCTTATCTAACCATGCCTGGTTTTACCAAAATATGAATACGGCATTAAAAAAAGCCGATAGACATGGGCGTTGTTGTGCCATTTTATCTGTAAATATCGATAATTTTTCACTCTTGAATAAGCAATATGGTGAGCAC
>JAOULB010000161.1 GCA_029882235.1 Gammaproteobacteria bacterium
AGGCCAGGGGAAAAAATAGATGGCAGAAGTAACAGTTCGACAATTCGCTGAAGTCGTTGGTATATCCATCGATCGCTTACTTGAGCAGCTCAAGGAAGCGGGAGTGGACATCAATGATGCTGACGCAAAAATCAGTGAAGCTGAAAAAATGGAACTGCTGGGTTTTTTGCGACGCAAACATGGTGTTGAAGAAAGAACCGAACCGAAAAAGGTGACGTTGAGTCGTAAGTCGACCAGTGAGCTACGGCAAACAGCAACAAGCCGCGCTGCCGGTCGTAGCGCGCCATCAAAATCTGTGACGGTGGAAGTCCGTAAAAAACGAACCTATGTAAAACGTAGTGTCGTCATGGAAGAAGAAAACAAACGTCTCGAAGAAGAGCGTGCAAAACGTGAAGCTGAACTACAGGCCGAAGCCGAAGCAAAACAGAAACAGGAAGAGCTGGAAGCGAAACGAACTGCGGAAGAAGAAAAGCGTAAAGCGGCAGAGGAACAGGCCAAGGCTTCAGCGACTGAAGCACTTAAAGCCGAAGAAGAAGCAAAATTACAGGCCGAAGTGATTGCCCGTAAGCAGGCAGAGGTTGCAAGCGCAACAACGGAAAATCGTGGCAAAGGTAAAAAATCAACCAAGGCTGAAAAAGAACAACAGGATCGTGACACTCGTTATGGTCGAAAAGAGCTCCATGTTAATGTTGGTAAATCAGGTCGCCGCAGAAAGCCCGGTAAGACAAAACGTGTTGCAGCATCCGCCGATGGCGAACACGGCTTCCAGTTACCAACTGCACCTGTGGTTCGTGAGATTAGTATTCCTGAAACCATCACTGTCGGTGAATTAGCACAAAAAATGTCGATCAAGGCAGCTGAAGTCATCAAGATCATGATGACCATGGGTAGTATGGTGACCATTAATCAGGTGTTAGATCAGGACACAGCCTCGATTATTGTTGAGGAAATGGGCCATACGCCAAAAGTTATTAAAGAAGATGCCATTGAAGACACCCTGGTTGATGATGCCGCTGCTGGTGAATTAAAAACTCGCGCACCTGTTGTTACCATCATGGGTCATGTTGATCATGGTAAAACATCATTGCTTGATTACATTCGACGTACGCGTGTCGCTGCAGGTGAATCGGGTGGTATTACCCAGCACATTGGTGCCTATCATGTAAGCACGGATGGTGGTGATATCACCTTCCTGGATACCCCAGGCCATGCGGCATTTACCGCGATGCGCGCACGTGGTGCCAAGGTAACGGATCTGGTTGTCCTTGTTGTTGCTGCGGATGATGGTGTTATGCCGCAAACTAAAGAAGCGGTACAGCATGCACGTGCAGCTGGTGTTCCGCTGATTATTGCAGTTAATAAAATGGATAAAGAAAACGCCGATCCTGATCGCGTTAAAAATGAATTATCTGCTGAAGAAGTGATTCCAGAAGACTGGGGTGGCGATACCATGTTTGTGAATGTATCTGCACACACCGGACAGGGTGTTGATGAATTACTTGAAGCCATTATTCTGCAGACAGAAGTACTGGAATTAAAGGCGCACGATGAAGGTAACGCCAAAGGTATTATTATTGAGTCGCGACTTGATAAAGGTCGTGGCCCCGTTGCGACCATGTTGGTACAAAATGGTCTGCTGAAAAAAGGCGATATCCTGCTCGCCGGTCTTGAGTATGGTCGTGTTCGTGCACTGGTCGATGAACATGGCAAGACACTAGATGAAGCCGGTCCATCAATCCCGGTTGAAATTCTGGGTTTATCTGGGGTTCCTAGCGCGGGTGATGAAGCCAATGTTGTTGCCGACGAGCGTAAGGCACGTGAAATTGCATTATTCCGTCAGGGTAAATACCGTGATGTGAAACTGGCCCGCCAGCAGGCCTCCAAACTTGAGAACATGTTCTCGCAAATGGAAGATGGCGAAGTTAATGCGCTCAATATTGTATTAAAAGCCGATGTGCAGGGTTCTGTCGAGGCGATTTCGGATGCCTTACAAGGTCTCTCTACTGACGAAGTGAAAGTGAAAATTGTTTCCAGTGGTGTTGGTGGGATTAATGAATCTGATGCCAATCTGGCCATGGCCTCAAATGCAGTCATGATTGGCTTCAATGTTCGTGCAGATAATTCTGCGAAACGACTCATTGACGAAGAAAGTATTGATCTGCATTACTACAGTGTCATTTATGATCTGATTGACGAAGTCAAGAATGCCATGAGTGGTATGCTGGCACCTGAGTTTAAGGAAGTAATAATTGGTCTTGCTGAAGTGCGTGATGTATTCCGCTCTCCAAAACTGGGTGCGATTGCAGGCTGCATAGTGGCTGATGGTACGATTAAACGCAGTAATCCCATTCGCGTGCTGCGTGACAATGTTGTTATCTATGAAGGTGAGCTGGAATCACTGCGTCGCTTTAAAGATGATGTCAATGAAGTGAAGTCAGGTACCGAGTGTGGTATCGGCGTTAAAAACTACAATGATGTCAAAGTTGGCGATCAGATCGAAGTCTATGAGCGTGTTCAGGTTGCACGTAAGCTCTAAGTAACTAAACGTAGATTGTTTTTTTTCACCTAACGGATTTATCCGGTAATTCCATGCCTAAAGAATTCAGTCGAACCCGCCGTGTCGGAGAACAGATTCAGCGTGAGCTTGCTCAGTTGATTCAGTTGGAGGTCAATGATCCACGATTGGGGATGGTGACTGTCTCTGGTGTTGATGTCAGTAAAGATCTGGCTGTTGCGAAAATATTTATCAGTAGTCTGAATGACGATGATAATGTAAAGCAGACTATCAGTATATTGACCAACGCAGCAGGATTTTTACGACGTGAGCTGGGCAAACGAATGACAACCCGGACGGTACCTGAACTGCGATTTGTTTATGATGAAACCACTCTGCGAGGTAATAAACTCGCATCCTTAATCGATCAAGCTATCGCCAGCGATAAAAATCGTTCTGAAGATTAATTATGGCAAAACGAAACAAACGCGGCCGTGATATTAATGGGATTGTGCTGCTGGACAAGCCTGTTGGCATTACCTCTAATCTGGCACTCCAAAAAGTAAAGCGCCTGTTTAATGCCAATAAGGCGGGCCATACGGGCAGTCTCGACCCACTGGCCAGTGGTCTGTTACCTGTGTGTCTGGGTGAGGCGACAAAACTATCCGGTTATTTGCTAGAAGCCGATAAGGCCTACTCGGGTGTTTTTAAGCTCGGAGTGACGACCACCACGGCCGATGCTGAAGGCGATATACTGGAACAACAGCCTGTACCTGAGTTCAGTGAAAACCAGATTACATCGGTACTGGAAAAATTCATCGGTAGTTATGATCAAATACCACCGATGCATTCAGCAATAAAGCAAAATGGCCAGCCACTATATAAACTGGCGCATCAGGGCAAGGAAGTGGAACGTAAGCCCCGACGGGTGACCATTCATTCTCTTGAGCTGGTAAAGCTGAGTGCTGACGAAGTTGAGGTGCATTTGCGATGCAGCAAAGGCACCTATGTACGTACCCTGGCCGAGGATGTTGGCCGGGAACTGGGCTGTGGTGCACATTTATCTGCATTGCGGCGTACAGAAACCGGTTCCTTCAATCTGGAACAGGCCGTAACGCTGGAACAGCTGGAAAAATGGGCTGATTCCGGTTTTGAACAGCTCGATTCCGTCATTCTTCCGATGGAACAGGCCCTGTCCGATTGGCCAATAGTGGATTTGAGTGAAAACTCAGCCTACTACCTTAGCCGCGGACAGGCGGTACAGGTGCCCCAGGCACCCACTGAGGGCAAGGTTTGCCTGATCAGTCAGAACCGCTTCCTGGGCATTGGTGAGGTACTGGAAGATGGCCGGGTCGCCCCCAGGCGGCTGGTCAAAATTGGCTAAAACTTTAGCATTTCAGGCGAGTTTTGCCCTTGTGTAGCAGGGGGGGCGCAGGTACAATACGCGCTCCAAATTTATCGATAAGTTTATTTAAAACAGGAGTTTGCGATGTCCATGAGTGCCGAAAATAAGGCGAACATCGTTAGTGAATACCAACGTTCTTCAAACGATACAGGCTCACCTGAAGTTCAGGTTGCGCTGCTATCTAACCGGATTAATGATCTTTCAGGTCATTTCAAATCCCATATCCATGACCACCACTCACGTCAGGGACTGCTGCGCATGGTTAGCCAACGCCGTAAGTTACTTGATTACCTGAAGAAAAAAGACGTGCAACGCTATCGTGATCTGATTGCAAGTCTTGGTCTACGTAAATAACCAATAACCCCTTTGGTAGGAAGCTATGAGCCCCGTAACGAAAGAATTTAAGTACGGCGACCACACCGTTCGCCTTGAGACTGGTGAAATTGCCCGTCAATCAACCGGTGCCGTAATGGTTAGCATGGGTGAGACTGTTGTCCTGGTGACAGCGGTTGCGATGAAAGAAGCGATGGAAGGTCGCGACTTTTTCCCAATGACCATCGACTATCAGGAACGTACCTATGCAGTAGGCCGTATCCCTGGTGGCTTCCTTAAGCGTGAAGGACGTCCGACAGAGAAAGAAACACTGACCTGTCGACTGATTGACCGTCCAATTCGTCCGCTTTTCCCCAAAGGGTTCACTAATGAGATTCAGTTGATTGCGACTGTTATTTCGATGGATCCAGAGATTGATCCAGATATTCCAGCACTGATTGGCTCTTCAGCAGCCATGATGCTGACGGGTACGCCTTTTAATGGTCCTATTGGTGCCGCACGTGTGGGTTACAAAGATGGCCAGTACCTGCTGAATCCCAGCATCAGCGCTCTAAAAGAATCTGATCTGGATCTGGTTGTTGCGGGTACTGATCAGGCCGTATTGATGGTTGAATCAGAAGCGAAAGAGCTGTCTGAGGAAGTCATGTTAGGTGCGGTCGTTTTTGGTCATGAACAACAACAGACTGTGATCAAAGCGATTAAGGAATTTGCTGCTGAGGTCGGTGTAGAAGCCTGGGATTGGCAAGCGCCTGAAAAAGACGAAAAACTACACAGTGAAGTTGCCGCTGTTGCTGAAGCGGATGTAACTGCAGCATACAAGATTAAAATCAAACAGGATCGTTATGCGCGCCTGTCTGAAATCCGTAAAGGTGTTGTCGAAAAACTCGCTTCTGAAGATGGTTGGTCAGAAGGCGATGTGACTGAAGCCTTCGGTAAACTGGAAAAGACAATTGTTCGTGGCTCTATCATTAATGGTGAGCCTCGTATCGACGGTCGTGACACACGTACTGTTCGTCCAATCACTGTTAAAGTGGGCGTTCTGCCTCGCACACATGGTTCTGCCCTGTTTACACGTGGTGAAACGCAGGCCCTGGTTGTGACCACTCTGGGTACAGAACGTGACTCTCAAATTATTGATGCGCTGGAAGGTTCATACCGCGATAACTTCATGCTGCAATATAATTTCCCTCCATACTCTGTAGGTGAAACAGGTCGTGTGGGTAGTCCTAAACGTCGTGAGATCGGTCATGGACGTCTGGCCAAGCGTGGTGTACTGGGTGTTATGCCTTCGGCAGAAGACTTCCCCTACAGTATGCGCGTCGTATCAGAAATCACTGAATCAAACGGATCAAGCTCGATGGCCTCT
>JAOULB010000162.1 GCA_029882235.1 Gammaproteobacteria bacterium
TTCATAATTAATCACCATAGCCAGATCTTTTACATCCAGTCCGCGCGCAGCCACATCTGTAGCCACCAGGATTGGACAGCTTTGATTGGCGAAACGAATAAGAACCTGATTACGATCACGTTGTTCTAGGTCGCCATGAATCGCTACAGCAGAATGTCCCTGTTCATTCAACATATCCGCCACATCCTGAGTATCACGTTTTGTTTTACAGAAAATCACCACCGAGGCGGGTTTATAATGTTCGAGTAAAAGCGCCAGGGTACTATTTCTTTCATGCTTTTTAATTTCATAAAACAGTTGTTCAATTTTACCCTGCGCATGCTCCGTATCGACTTTTACGCTCACCGGCTTGTGCTGGATTGAACGACTCATATCCTGTATCGAATCAGGAAAGGTTGCTGAAAAGAGTAATGTCTGACGCGACTTGGGTAATTCTGCCGTGACAGTACGAATCGCATCCTGAAAACCCATGTCCAACATGCGATCGGCTTCATCGAGTACCAGCATATTGACTGACTTCAGCTGGAGTGTTTTTTTACTGAGATGATCCAGTAAACGCCCGGGTGTGGCGACAACGATATGCGCCCCTTTCTCTAACGATGCGGCCTGTGGGCCTAGCGGTGTACCGCCACACAAAGTAATTAACTTTATATTCTGTGTAAAACTTGCCAGGCGCCGAATCTCTTTCGCAACCTGTTCCGCCAGCTCTCGCGTTGGACAGAGTACCAGTGCCTGCACAGAAAACTTTTCGGCCTTGATTCGATTGAGTAGACCAATACCAAATGCGGCCGTTTTACCACTGCCCGTCTTCGCCTGTGCAATCAAATCCTTGCCGTCGAGAATATGCGGCAGACTCTGCGCCTGAATGGGCGTCATTTGCGCATAGCCCAGCGCTTCAAGCCCCTCTAACATAGGCTTTGCTATGGACAAAGATGAAAAATTTAGTTTTGACAAGATAATTTACTCAGGTAAAGGACAGAAAAAAAAGGGCGGTAACATTCGTTACCACCCTTTATAAGCTTATCTATTAAATAAACTATTTCTTCTTCTCTTCACGTTCCTTGGTTTCCTTAATCACTTCTTCCGCCACATTCTTCGGACATGGCATGTAATGCAGGAATTCCATTGAGAACTGACCACGACCTGATGTCATGGTACGCAGATCACCAATGTAACCAAACATTTCTGATAACGGACACTCGGCTTTAATACGCACACCGGTGCTGCCTGGTTCCTGTCCCTGAATCATGCCGCGACGACGGTTAAGGTCACCAATTACATCACCCACGTGATCTTCAGGTGTGAATACATCCACCTTCATAATCGGTTCCATTAACTGAGGACCTGCCTTAGGCATGGACTGACGATAACCCGCCTTTGCAGCAAGCTCATAAGCAATCGCTGAGGAGTCAACCGCGTGGTAAGCACCATCCATCAGTATCACTTTAAAATCGAGACAGGGATAACCTGCGAGTACACCTTTTTCAGCACTAACCTTAAAGCCTTTCTCAATTGCAGGCCAGAATTCACGAGGAACATTACCACCTGTAACCCTGGATTCAAATTCATAACCACTACCTGGTTCACCAGGCTCAATGATGTAGTCGATCTTACCGTACTGACCAGAACCACCTGACTGTTTCTTATGCGTGTAGCTATCTTCAACAGCCTGAGTAATGGTTTCACGATACGCAACCTGTGGTTTACCCACTTCAACTTCAACACCGTGGGTACGCTTGAGGATGTCGATCTTGATATCAAGATGCAGCTCACCCATTCCTTTAAGAATGGTTTCACCACTATCTTCATCCGTTTCAACACGGAAGGAAGGATCTTCCTGTACCATTTTACCAATAGCAACACCCAACTTCTCTGATGCACCTTTATCTTTCGGTGCAACCGCAATCGAAATAACGGGTTCAGGGAAAACCATCGGTTCCAGTGTGGCTGGGTTCTTAGGGTCACACAGAGTATGACCGGTCTGTACGTTCTTCATACCAATCAGGGCAACAATATCACCGGCCTGGGCGCCATCAAGTTCAAGACGCTCATTGGCATGCATTTCAACAATACGACCAATACGTTCATTTTTACCCGTAAAAGTATTCAGAACCGTATCACCCTTTTTGATCTTACCGGAGTAGATGCGAGTGAAGGTCAATGCGCCAAAACGGTCATCCATAATCTTGAATGCCAGCGCACGGAAGGGGTGATTAACATCAACAATCGCGAAGTTACCTGTTTCATTGCCTTCTTCGTCTGTTTCAGGCTGAGGCTTAACTTCGGTTGGATTCGGCAGATAATCAACAACTGCATCCAGCACCAGCTGAATACCCTTGTTCTTGAATGCTGAACCACAGTAGGTTGGGAAGAAATCAAGCGCGATTGTACCCTTGCGAATACAACGCTTCAGGTCTTCAACCGATGGCTCATTACCTTCCAGGTAGGCTTCCATCAGATCATCATCCTGCTCAACCGCTGTCTCAATCATTTTCTCACGGTATTCTTCAGCCTTGGCTTGCAGGTCTGCCGGAATATCAGTCACTTCATAGTTTTCTGGCTGGCCAGACTCATCCCAGATGTAGGCCTTCATGCTCATCAGATCGACCACACCCTTGAAATTTTCTTCGATACCAATCGGCAGAACCATAACCAGTGGATTCGCACCAAGGACCTTTTCGACCTGATCAACAACACGGTAGAAATCGGCACCCATGCGATCCAGTTTGTTGACGAAAATGACACGGGCCACTTCCGAATCATTGGCATAACGCCAGTTGGTTTCAGACTGAGGTTCTACACCGCCTGAACCACAGAAAACACCAACACCGCCGTCGAGGACCTTGAGTGAACGATAAACTTCGATGGTGAAGTCAACGTGTCCTGGGGTGTCAATAATGTTGAAACGGTGACCGTTCCATTCACAGGAGGTCGCTGCCGACTGAATTGTGATACCACGCTCGGCTTCCTGCTCCATAAAGTCAGTGGTCGCTTCACCGTCATGTACCTCACCGGTTTTATGAATCTTACCGGTCAACTTCAGAATTCGTTCTGTCGTCGTGGTTTTACCGGCATCCACGTGGGCGAAAATACCGATATTTCTGTACTTGTTTAAATCTGTCATGTTCCTGGTACTCTTAAAATTTATAATTCATTGCATCCAATCGGCAAAACTCGCCTGATTACGGCCGAAGCCGAGCCGCAGCCCGCTTTCATCGGAAAAATAGCGGCGCATTATATCCCAAACAAATCAAGAATGTGCATGAAAATACCGCCTAAAGAGGGGCTAAATATAGGCTGGATGGGGCAATTCAAGCCTTATCGAGAAACCAACGCCCAGATTCAGCGATTTGTATGGTCCGCTACGAGCCCGCGATAGAGGCTAATAATCATCAACAATAGCAACACAGCAAACGGTAAACCCGTGGCAATAGCGGCGGTCTGTAGCGCAGACAGGCCCCCAGCGACCAGTAATGCTGCCGCAACAACGCCCTCAGTCACGGCCCAGAAAATACGCTGCGCGACAGGCGGATTGGTATTTCCCCCGGCGGTGATCATGTCGATGACCAGAGATCCTGAATCTGAAGAGGTAACGAAAAAGGTGACAATCACCATGGTTGCCAACAGGCTGATCGCCGTCACGAGCCAGACTGGAAAGTGGCTATATCCACTGGCCGCCGGTAATTTTTCAAGAAAGAAAAACAGCGATCGAGGGATATTGCTGCTCACCGCCTCGGACATGCCTCCACCAGCAAACAACTCTATATATATAGCACTGTCCCCAAATACACTCAGCCAGGCAAACGTCATCAGTGTGGGAACCAGTAGCACCCCGGTGACAAACTCGCGAATGGTTCGTCCACGTGAGATGCGAGCGATAAACATCCCAACAAAGGGTGACCAGGCAATCCACCAGCCCCAGTAGAATACAGTCCAGCCGTTTTGCCAGCCGCCGCCGCTATAGGTCTCATTCCAGAAACCAAGATAGAAAAAATCATTCAGATAGAGACCGATATTTTCGACAAAGCCATTCAGGATGAAGAGCGTTGGGCCAATGAACAGGACAAACAACAGCAACACTAGCGCCGCGAGGATATTAAATTCCGACAGGCGTTTTATGCCCTTATCCAGCCCCGCGACCACAGACACTGTGGCAATGGCCGTGATAATCGCAATCAAAACGATCTGCACAAAACTGGTCTCGGGAACACCAAATAGATGCTGTAAACCTGCGTTGACCTGACTGGCGCCCAGTCCTAAGGAAGTCGCAACACCGAACAGGGTCGCAACAGTCGCCAGAATATCAATCGCATGCCCCCAGGCACCATGAATACGATCCCCCAGTAAGGGCTGAAAGACGACACGAATACTCAAAGGCTGATTTCGATTAAAGGCGAAATAGGCCAGCGCCAGGCCAACTAGTGCATAGATCGCCCAGGCATGCAGGCCCCAGTGTAGAAAGGTGGTCTTAATCGCATCTTCAGCCGCAGCCACACTGCCTGCCGTTGCACCGTGCGGGGGTGACATCAGATGATACATTGGCTCGGCGACACTATAGAACAACAGGCCGATCCCCATGCCGGCGCTAAAGAGCATCGCAAACCAGCCGGCGCGACTGAACTCAGGTTTAGCGTCATTGCCGCCGAGGCGAACATGGCCAAAAGGACTGAAGATGAGATAAAGCATGAAACCAAGGATGATGTTCACGCCCAGTACAAAAAACCAGCCGGTTTGATTGGCGATCCAGGCCTGGATTGCGCTAAAGCTTGTGCTCAATGGCTTGAGAAAAACAAAACTCGCCACGACAAAACTGATAATAATCATGGAGGAAAGTACAAACACCCACGGATTAATATCAAGCAGAACTTTATTATTATTCTTATAAACCCAGTTCTTCATCCCTGCTCCATCACGAATGGAATCAATGACTATTTATTATTTTTCAAAAACGAAAATACCCCATGACAGATAGCCGTTATGACCACCATCAATCCAGTATTGCAGTCCTTTTCTCATGCGATCGATATACTCTGGAGTAATGACTCGAACTAAATCGTCCTGATATTTTTCTGTTTCCTGTAAAACACGCGAGTAATGATTAATAAGTTGCTGGGTCTGTTGTTCAAATATTTTTTCATGTAGACCAAGACGTATTGCAGTCTGTCGATAAAATTCTGGAGAACCGAGTGATGTGAGATGAATACGATCCAGGATGGGTTGCAGTACACCTTCAGGACAATCATCGGCCTGCATGGGATCGGTGAAAATGAACTGGCCACCGGGTTTTAGAACTCGCGCCACTTCCTGAATAACCTGCGCACGCTTACCGCTGTGCAGTATCGCATCCTGTGACCAAACCACATCGAAGCTATTATCATCTGCCGGGATAGCTTCAAAACTACCATCGACTACCGTGATTCTGTCAGTCAGACCACGTTCATGGGTCAACTCACGATTGCGTTCATTTTCTTTTTCACTCAGATTGAGCGCAGTGACTGAGCAACCATAGTGGCCGGCTAAATAGCGTGCCGCACCGCCATAACCCGCACCGATATCCAGCACTTTCGATTTTGAACCCAGTTCATTCACCATTGC
>JAOULB010000163.1 GCA_029882235.1 Gammaproteobacteria bacterium
GAAGTCCAAGAATCCATGTTTAGAGTAGTCGCTGAATTCTGGCTTGGATCGAAGTTGAAATAAACGCTACCATCAAATTCATCTGCAAACAGGTGTGCTTCCAGAGTCAGGCTAACAGTACCGGCAGAACCACCATCATCAAACGTGGCATATAACCATGGGCCTGAACCAGCTGGAGCAGAAGCACCACTGAATTCATAGTCAAGCGCATAGCTAATGACTGTTGCGTTTGCTGTGCTGAAAGACAGCATCAGTGCGAACAAACTAAAAAGAACTTTCTTCATTGCATTTTCTCCATTCATGCAGATTTAAATTTAACTTGCTCCATATATAGCAATGATGATGCAAACAACATAAGTGATTGATTAATATATTAATTCTGGTGAAATGCCAGGCTTTGATCTGTAAAAGATCCCGACGCTTGTCGAGATCTTTTACATATGAAGTGATGAGTTTAGAACAAGTATTAAACAGCCTGCGGCAATCCAATCTCCAGACCACTCTGCGCCCAGCCCATCATGCCGCCACGTAGGTTGAAAATATTCTCAAAACCATTTTGTGCCAGGAAGGAACAGGCCTGTGCGGAACGGGCACCACTGCGACAAACTAACACCACGGGTTTGTCCTGTTTGATGTCTTCTATACGCAGTGGAATGGTATGCATGGGGATCATTTCTGCGCCGGGAACGGTACCACTATGAACCTCGGCAGGCTGACGGATGTCGACGACCTGGACATCGGTGTTTGCAGCCAGCATATCAGCCAGCTGACGTGCTTCTAATTCCTTGATATTCATAAACATATAGTGCTCTCCCAAATGTTCGAACACATAGTATATTAGCGATTTCTTATATTTCAAGGGCAATATTAGAATTTGCCAATTTAATTTTCTGGCCGTTTGTCCGCTGACATTACACAGGCCCACCATGAACTATAATTGACTTTCCGCTAGCAAAATTCGGCGCAGGTCGAATCGACTTTGGAGAACTGCATGAATTTAGAAAATCTGGAAAATAAGGATCAGGATATTTTTGCCGTCATTAATCTGTTAGCGGGTGCGGCTCAGGCCGGAGCCAAGGGCATTCTGGCACAAGCAGCCTTTAATGTGATGAAGGCTTCTGAAGCGGTGGTCAAGGCAAAAAGCCTCGATCTGGATACCTCGATTCAGGAAGCCGCTAAAAATGCACTCAATGAAGCACAGGTGACCCTGATTACCGCATCAACAATTCCGGGTGCGATGGATGAGGCCAAGCAGGATATTATTAAGGCCGATAGCCAGACTTACCAGATTGCGGAAAAGCTCTAAACCACTTTCCCTTTCAGAACATCGAGTAGATGTTTTGCCATACCTTTGACCTTTTTCAGCTCGGCGTTCTCGTTGGTGGCAATGGTTTTCACGGATTTAGGATTGGTGAGCACATGCCATAGATCCATTTCATCGACGTGGCGATAGAAGTGGCGAATCGCCTGAATCTCATTGGATTTAAAGTTCTCTGCCAGATCATCACTGTCGAACATGATTTCCAGAAACAGCTTCAGCTCTTCCAGCTGGGTTTCCAGCTGAGTGAATTTCCCCAGCGAGCTTTTTTCCACCGCCGTAGTACCGGTGTACCAGTTGGTAATCGGGATCAGTAAATCTTTTAGGTTATTTTTCATCACAACAATTTATTCCGCCCAAATCTAAGCATTTCTTATAAAAATTAAATCCCATACCCCATGACCAAGTCGCTGACCACGCTGTTCAAATTTCGTCAGTGGTCGGGTTTCGGGACGCGGGACATATTGCCCTGTTCCTGCGGTGTTACTAAATCCCTCAGTACTGTCCATAACCTCCAGCATTTGCTCCGCATAGTCCTGCCAATCCGTGGCCATATGGAATGTAGCGGCCAGCTTTAGCCTTGACCTTAATAACTGCACAAATCCCGCCTGTAATATACGCCTTTTATGATGGCGTTTTTTATGCCAGGGATCGGGAAAAAATAGACACACTCCATCCAGTGATTGTTCCGGTAGCATATCTCGAATGACTTCGACGGCATCGGCACAGATCACACGAACATTAGTTAAACCCTGTTTCTCCACTTGCAGCAGCAGGTTGCCAACACCGGGGCGATGCACTTCAATACCGATGAAATCCTTCTGCGGCTGGCTCGCAGCCATACTCGCGAGTGCACCACCATTACCAAAACCAATCTCTAATATTCGTGGTGCTGTGCGACCAAACACGGCATCCAGATCCAGCGGCTGGTCGGACTGTTCGATTCCCATAGATGGAAACAGCTCATCCAGTGCCCGTTGCTGACCGCGGGTCAGGCGGCCCTCACGACGGACGAAGCTGCGGATTCGGCGTTGCTTTGATTGCTCAGACATCGCTGGGCTAATACATCGGATAAAATTGCGGATACTTGACTAAAAAAAGGTGCCATCAAGCGGCGATGACGCGCTGGCGTAGCGTTTGCGTGGCATACGTCCAGCCAGAAAAGCCTCTCTCCCGGCCTCAATCGCCTTTTTCATCGCAGATGCCATCAAGATCGGGTTTTTTGCCGCCGCGATCGCGGTATTCATTAATACGCCATCGCAGCCCAGCTCCATCGCGACTGCCGCATCGGAGGCGGTACCGACACCGGCATCGACCAGTACCGGAACCTTCAACTCGTCGATAATGAACTGAATCGCATAGGGATTCCTTACACCCAGACCCGAACCAATGGGTGCAGCCAGTGGCATCACGGCCACACAGCCCATGGATTCCAGCTCCTTGGCGATGATCAGGTCATCAGTGGTATAGACCATGACTTTGAATCCATCATTAATAAGCGTTTCAGCCGCACTCAGGGTCTGGCGTACATCAGGGTAAAGCGTCTTTTCATCACCCAGCACTTCCAGCTTCACCAGATCATGGCCATCGAGCAGCTCACGCGCCAGCTTACAGGTGCGCACGGCATCATCGGCGGTATAACAACCCGCGGTATTAGGCAGAATGGTGTATTTCTCAGGTGGAATCGCATCGAGCAGATTGGGCTCGTCCGGATTTTGACCGATATTCGAGCGACGTACTGCGACAGTAATAATCTCGGCACCACTGGCCTCGGTCGCCAGGCGGGTTTCTTCCAGGTCCTTGTATTTGCCTGATCCCACCAGCAGGCGTGATTTGTATTCGGTTCCAGCAATAATGAGTGGCGTGTCTTGAATTAAGTCTGTCATGAATGTTCCTGAATTAATGCCTGGCTGTGGCGTGTCATCACACCAGCAGATCTGTTTGATTTGAGGGCTGGGATTATACCCTAAAAGCGGCGTCTACAAATCGGACGAACAGGGAAACTAACCACCACCGACGGCATGGACAATTTCGATATTGTCACCCGCCTGCAAGGTGTGATTTTCATAGCTACTGCGCGGGACGATTTCCAGATTGACCTCCATCGCCACACGCCGACCCTGTAGCCCCATATCCGACACCAGCTGCGCCGCCGTGTAGCCGTCCGGGACGGACTGTGTTTCACCATTGACCTGTATTTCCATGCGCGTAGATTACGAATCCCGCCCTCGACAGTCAATTGCCATGTAGGGCAAAATGCCTCACTATTGTGCAAAATTTAATAAGGATATGAGGGGGAAGTATGTCGGATCAGACCCAGTACTGCATTGATGTCACAGCGGCCAAAACACTCGATGGCCTGTTCAGAAAACGCGTTGAACTCACACCTGATTTTGAAGCCTACCGCTATCACGATCGCGCCACTAAATCCTGGCTTAGCCTGAGCTGGAAACAGATGGAACAGAAAGTCGCGGCCTGGCAGGCAGCGCTGTCTTCAATTGGACTGGAAGAAGGCGACCGTGTTGCCTTGATGCTGAAGAACAGTCCCGACTGGGTCGCAGTGGATATCGCCTGCCATAGTCTGGGTGTTGCCGATGTGCCGCTCTACACCGATGATCGCCCCGATAATATTTCCTACATCGTGCATGACTCTGGCGCCAAAGTGCTGGTGCTACAGGATGTCAATCAGTGGAAGTCACTGGCGCCACAAAAAGATGATCTCGCCTCGGTACAACAGTTTGTCATTATCGACTGGGATGGTGAATCTGAATTACCCGCCGCCGATGAGCGTGTTGTTGCTGCATCTAAATGGTTACCGGCTGATGTTACAGAATTAAAATCACGCGATGGCGATCCGCATAAGCTGGCCAGTATTGTCTATACCTCGGGCACCACGGGTCGCTCCAAAGGAGTGATGCTAAGTCATAACAATATGCTGTCGATTGCAGCAGGGGCGTATCAAAGTCTGGAAATTTATGACGGACATCTGTTTTTATCTTTCCTGCCGCTGTCGCATACTTTTGAACGCTCCACCGGTTATTACGCACCGATGATGAATGCCTCGACGGTGGCCTATGCACGTTCAGTACAACAGATTGCCGAAGATATCCTGAATTTAAAACCCACGGTGTTAATCTCGGTACCGCGTATTTTTGAACGCATCTACGATCGACTCCAGGATCAATTACGCAAAGGCTCACCGGTTAAACGCGGCATGTTTAACATGGCCGTGAATGTTGGTTGGAAGCGTTTTCAAGCGCAACAGGGACGCGGCTGGTATGGTCCATCACAACTACTCTGGCCCGTGATGAAAAAACTGGTCGCCAGTAAAGTGCATGATCGCCTTGGTGGTAACGTTAAACTCGCAGTAAGTGGTGGTGCCGCACTGCCCTTCCCGATTGCAAAAATGTTTTTGGGTCTTGGCTTTAATCTAGTACAGGGTTATGGCATGACGGAGTGTAGTCCGGTCGTCAGTGCGAACACACAGCATCATAACGATCCTAAGAGTGTTGGCAAAACCCTGCCCGGTATTCAAGTACGCCTGGGTGAAAATGATGAACTCGAAATCAACAGCCCCGGCGTCATGTTGGGTTACTGGAACAATGACGAAGCCACCCAACAAACCATGACTCAGGACGGCTGGCTCAAGAGTGGTGACAAGGCCCACATCGCTGATGATGGTTTTGTTTACATCACCGGACGCATTAAAGATATTCTCGTTCTATCTAATGGCGAAAAAATTCCACCCGGTGATATGGAACAGGCCATTACCCTCGATCCTATTTTCGAACAAGCATTGGTCATCGGTGAGGCCAAACCCTATCTCAGCGCGCTGGTTGTACTAAACCCAGAGCAATGGGAAGGACTGGCAAAAGCACACAACATCGATCCCAACGATACCGACCAACTCGCCAATGAAAAACTGCGCCGTAGTCTGGTGAAAAAAGTCAGCGAATGTCTGCACGGCTTCCCCGGTTACGCCAAAGTTAGACGCGTCACCCCCATCCTCGAACCCTGGACCGTTGAGAATGGTTTGCTGACACCAACCTTAAAAGTTAAGCGGCCATTGGTGATTAAGCAGTATGATCAGGCGATTGATAGGATGTATGGATGATATGAAGTCAGAAATATTAATCGTAATACATTAAAGGAATAAGAAATGCCTACATTACAAGGTTACACTGCACCAAGATATCAGGAACACGATGTAATAATTTCTAAACTGGTGAAGGAATTTAATAGCAATAAACAACTATTT